>SVLF01000100.1 GCA_015068085.1 Oscillospiraceae bacterium | reverse complement strand
CAGTCTTGAGGAATGCGCCCTGCAAAGCGGCTTTTCTTCTCTCCAGTATTTCTGCCGTGTATTTAAAAAAGCTACCGGGGCAACTCCCGGCAGCTACCGAAACATTATTCGAAAAAATTGAAAAAAGTTATTGACAAACGAAGAACTCGGTGATATAATATTTCACAATTAAATATCAAACGCGATGATGCGGAATATTAAGCAAAGCTCTTTTGCCTTTCAGAGAGATGCCGGTCGGTGCAAGACATCGGAAAAGAATTGCTGAACTCACCGCGGAGCGGTTGCCGTGAAATTTTTTAAGAGTAGGGGCGGACGGGAACTCCCGTAACAGAGTTAAGATGTGTCAGCATCTGAGGGCATCCTTGCAGGATGAAAAAGAGTGGTACCGCGGAAGGTTTTAATTTCGGATTTTAACGCTTTCGTCTCTTTAAGTCAACAAAGAGATGAAAGCGCTTTTTGTTGCTTATCCCGAAAAGATTTATATTTGAAAGGGGTTTTCACGATGAAGAAAATCAACATTGCAGACATTACCTTGAAAAAGCTTGCCGGAGAGCGCGAAGTTTCGCTCCTTTTCCGCGAAAAAACAGCTATTGCCAACACCTCCGATACACTGGGCGCAGATTCACTTGAGCTTGCTCCCATAAGCAACGTGCGCGAGGATACTATTATTTATAAAACAATTGCAAACACAGTTAAGAAAAGCACGGTTGCAATTCCTGTAGGCTTTTCTGCAGAAAGCGTAAAGGATGCGTGGGAATGCGTAAAGGATGCAGTTTCCCCGCGTCTCCAGATAGAGGTTCCTACATCCACCGTACAGATGGAATATTCCTACCACGTCAAGGCTGATAAGATGCTCGAAAAGATTGCAGCTCTCACCTCAGCCGCAAAGGCGCTTTGCAACGACATTGAGTTCGTTGCACTTGACGCAACCCGCGCAGATGAGGATTTTCTCATCACTGCAGCAAAGACGGCAGAAGAAAACGGTGCGGGCATTATCACGATTTGCGATGATGCAGGCGTATCCCTTCCCGATGAAATCGCAGCTCTTACCGCGAAAATCAAATCAGCCGTAAGCATCCCTGTTTACGTTTGCGTATCCGATGCAATCGGCATGGCGGTTGCCTGTGCGGTTGCCGCAATCAAAGCCGGAGCAGACGGACTTAAATGCGCGATGGCAGGAAGAGGCGCACTCTCCATGGGAGAGCTTTGCGACGCAATAAGCGCACGCGGAGATGCAATCGGCGCATCCGTTTCTCTTGAAAACACAAAAATTCACGCAAGCATTGATGATATGCTCACAAAAATCAACCACGAAGCATACGAAAACACTTCTGTCAGCGAAAAGAAGAAGATTGTCCTCGACGCCGACAGCACGATTTCGGAAGTAGCTCAGGCAGCCTCTCTCCTTGGCTATGACTTATCCGATGAGGATAACGGAAATGTTCATCGCGCGCTTGCATCAGTATGCGAAAAAAAGAGCTCCATCGGTGCAAAAGAGCTTGAGGCGCTTATTGCAAGCTCGGCAATGCAGGCGCCGTCCACTTATCACCTTGAAAGCTACACCACAAACTGTACAAACCTCGGTGCCTCGATGTCTCAGGTCACGCTTAGCTGTGGTGGTGAGACTCTTTGCGGCGTAGCAACGGGCGACGGTCCGATCGACTCCGTATTCCGTGCAATTGAACAGAGCATCGGTTACCACTATGAGCTTGACGATTTTCAGATTCAGGCTGTTACCGAAGGGAAGGAAGCTCTCGGCTCTGCGCTTGTAAAGCTCCGCGTCGGCGGCAAGCTTTATTCCGGTAACGGAATTTCCACAGACATTGTTGCGGCAAGCGTCCGCGCTTACATCAATGCGCTGAATAAAATCGTAGCTGAGGAGAGATAACAATGAAGCTGACATTCTCTACAAAAAACGTAAACCGTGCATCGTTTCTCGACCTCTGCCGCTACGCTTACGACTACGGCTTCTCAGGTTTTGAAATATACGATGCGATAAAGGAAAGAAAGCAACACTACGACAGCGTGCTCCGCAGTGACCGCGTTGCGGATGCAAAGCGCAAGCTTCACAACCGTTCGCTTTCCGTTTCGGCGCTCGTATATCCTAATCCGGTAGAGTGCTCCGACGCCACAAGTGATGAAATACTCAAATATATAAATATGGCAGGTCATGCAGGTGTTGAACGAGTCATCGTCCGCATTTCCGAAAAAACAGAAAATTCCGTCCTTTCCGAAAAGCTTTCTGCAGCAATATCACGCGCAGAGGAAACCGGCATTGAGCTTTTACTCGAAACCTCGGGATATCTTGCCGACACGGAAAATGTTATTGACGTTATAAACTTCTTCTCAAGTTCCGCAATCGGCGCTTCGTGGAACATACGCGAAACGTATTTCGGCGCAGGAGAAAGTGCAGAGACGACCATCAAAAACCTCGGTGCATATATTAAATATGTACGCCTCGGCGATATGAAGGACGGAAAAACCGTGCTTATCGGCGAGGGTGAGCTTCCGACTCAGGAATTTATCAATGCGCTTACGTCTCTCAATTTTGACGGTTTTGTTTCCGTTGCATGGAACGAAGAGGTAAACGATGCGGACATCGTTCTCACGCACTTTGCAAATTATATTGCTCAGCTCTCTCGCGAGAAAAAGGACTATGACACGATATACTATAACCGTGCAAAAACAGGAACCTATGTCTGGAAAAAGTATGACGTTATTGATGCGACATTTTCCGACGTTCTTGACACAATGGTTGAAAAATACCCCGACCAGTATGCATTCAAATATACAACGCTCGACTATACGCGCACCTATACGGAATTCCGCCGCGATGTTGACGAATGTGCCGCCGCGCTTATCTCGCTCGGCGTAAAGGCGGGCGACCATGTTGCAATCTGGGCAACTAATATCCCCGCATGGTTTATCACATTTTGGGCAACAACCAAGATCGGCGCAGTTCTTGTAACAGTAAACACGGCATATAAAATAAGCGAAATCGAATACCTCCTCAAGCAATCCGACACGCACACGCTTGTTATGATTGAGGACTGCAAGGACATAAATTATCGCGAGATTATACAGAAGCTCTGTCCCGAGCTTGAAGCTATGAAGCCGGGAGACGCACTTTACTCAAAGAAGCTTCCGTTTTTGCGCAACGTTGTAACCGTCGGCTTCTCTATGCCCGGTTGCCTTACTTGGGAACAGATGCTTTCGCGCTCATCTCTTATTCCCAAAGAAGAAATACGCCGCAGAGCATCGCTCGTCCGCCCGGATGACGTTTGCAATATGCAGTACACCTCCGGTACAACGGGCTTTCCCAAGGGCGTTATGCTCACACACCGCAACATTGTAAACAACGGTAAGACAATCGGTGACCGTATGGATCTTTCCACAGCTGACCGTATGATGATTCAGGTCCCGATGTTCCACTGCTTCGGAATGGTTCTCTCCATGACATCGACAATGACGCACGGAGGAACACTCTGTCCAATGCCATATTTCTCACCGAAATCTTCTCTTGCATGCGTAAACGATGAGCACATAACCTGCTTTAACGGTGTGCCGACAATGTTTATAGCAATGTTCAACCATGCAGATTTTGCAAAGACCGACTTTTCATATATGCGTACCGGTATTATGGCGGGGGCAAATTGCCCGGCAGACCTTATGCGACGCGCATCAGTTGAAATGAACATGCGTGAGATTATATCTGTTTACGGTCAGACCGAGGCTTCTCCCGGCTGTACGATGGGTGAAGTAAATGAAGACCTTGACCACCGCGTTGAAACCGTGGGAAGCGCGTTCCCGGGTGTTGAATGCAAAATCATTGACCCCGAAACCGGCGAAGAGCTTCCGGACGGCGAAAGCGGCGAGTTTGTTGCGCGCGGCTTCAATATAATGAAGGGCTATTACAAAATGCCGAACGCGACGGCGCAGACGATAGACAAGGACGGCTGGCTCCACTCCGGCGATATCTGTTGCCGCACACCGGACGGATATTACAAGGTTACCGGACGTCTTAAGGATATGATTATCCGCGGCGGTGAAAACCTTTACCCGCGTGAGATTGAGGAATTTTATCTCACAAACCCGAAGGTCCGTGATGTGCAGGTTGTCGGCGTTCCGGATGAGCGCTACGGCGAGGAATGCTGTGCATGGATTATTCTCCACAAGGGCGAGGAGGCAGACGAAAACGAAATGCGCGAATTTGGTAATGCATCAATTGCACGCCACAAGGTTCCGAGATATTTTCTGTTCGTCAACGAATTCCCGATGAATGCTGCAGGAAAAATCCTTAAATACAAAATGCGCGATGAATCTATTGAAATTCTCGGACTTAAAAAATAATTGCAACTTTATATGTTTTTGAATAACAAAAGCACCTTCGGGCAAAAATATGCTCGGAGGTGCTTTTAAAATTATGAAGAAATTTGCAAGTAAAATCGCGCACAGCGGATTTTACATAATCCTCTTCCTGTGCATGTGTGCAATAGGAATTTCGGGTTATGTTATGTATCTCGCCAATGACACGGCAAACACAGTAAAGGAAACAACCGATATTTCAAATTCCGTAACTCTCCCTTTCCCGCCGGAGGACGAAACGCTCTATGATTTTGAAGCAGAAGATGAGATTATTCCCGACGAAGCGCCGTCGCCCGCTGCACCCAAGCCGGAGCCGATTCCCGATGAGCCAATAGTTCCGAAGAAGCAGACACCGCCCAGCGCAAAAGCCTCGTCCGTACCAAAGGCAGAGCCATCCGTTCCGACAGTGAGCATCCCGGAAAAGAAAGTCGACACCGTTTTTACAATGGCGGTGAACGGCACGATAACAGAGCCTTTTTCCGGTGACGAGCTTGTAAAAAACGAAACGATGGGAGACTGGCGCATCCACGCAGGCGTTGACATCGCAGCCGAAGAAGGAACAAGCGTCAGGGTAATCGCAGACGGCACGGTAGAACGCGTGGAGACCGACAGTATGATGGGAAACACGATAACCGTAAAGCATTCTGACGGGCTGGTGAGCATTTATGCAAACCTCGCCGACGGAATAACGCTCAAGTCCGGTGACCCGCTGAAATCCGGTGATGTGATTGCGAAAATAGGCAACACTGCACTTGCGGAATGTATGCAGGCCTCCCATCTCCACCTTGAGGTCACAAAAAACGGCAAGGCTATAGACCCGCTCTCCCTCTACCCCGCCGGAGAAGAATAGGAATATATAACAATGGCTGTCGAAAAATCCGACAGCCATTGTTCTTTGTCTTTCTCTTATATCACTTTAAGTTCCAGTGGTTCAAGTATAATCGTTTTCTCTTCGCCTTTTGAAATAACTTTCACAACAGCCGGTACATCGTAGTCCGTATTGAGCAGGTATATCTTATCGCCCTCATACACGGCATAGCGCACTCTGTCACTTCCGACGACCTTTATATCCGCACTTCTTGCAGATGCACTGACCTGTTCGCGCACCATCGCGCGATACAGCGGATAAACAGCGTTGTTTCCGGGATACATTACGCTTGTTATAAGCGTTGCCGTACCGGCTCCAAGTTTGTTTTCCACAACAGACACGGCAGTTTCATTGCCTTCTTTCCAGAAACTATCACTTAAAACGCCTAAAGCTTCACCACCGCAGAGCTCAACCTCTGCATATTCAGCATAGCCTGCGCTGAACAGCGGGTCACCCATCAGATCTTCCGACACAGGATAAAGAATTTCATGGTTTACGGAATCCTTTGCGAATTTTGTTCCGCTGTTGGTCTTTATCGTCTTACCCGTAAAGCTGCATCCGAAAAGCTCTTTCAGCTTTTCTTCCGAAGGCATAATAAAGTCGCCGTTTCTTTCTGCGCTGTAATTCAGATGCGCCGCCGTCATAAGAAGATGTCCGCCGGATTTTACGTATGCTGTGAGCTTATCCATATCCTCATCCGTCATGGTATTCCACCCCGCGAACACGAGATATTTGTACTTTAAAAAAGCCGAGATGTCCGCCTCAACCGGAGCGATATCAAATGTCCCATACGCCGGAAACGCTGAAAAATCGTGGTCACCATAGTTTTCAACATCAGCCCATCTGCGGCGGATTCCAAGCTCATCAAGAATGCGCCATGAGTGCTCTGCATCGCCGTAGTCCCATTCTTCTCTTCCGAACTGATCCCACAAAGAGCTTCCGCAGAAGCCGCCGTAAGCATCGTATCGTCCTGACACAAACGCAAATTCCGTTTCCGGACCGTTCTTCGGTCGGATATCGTTCTTTGCAAACTCTGCCGTTTCCGAAAGAACACGTCGATAGTCCTCACATATCTCCGAATTTGCAGCAAAGCTTTGCGAATAAGAGTTTATCCTCTCATCTCCGCTTTCCATAACTATCGCATTGGCGCCGGAGAGGTATGCAAACTTATATGCAAGCTCAAGCCTTTTTCTTTTGAGAATATCCGAATGTCTTCTTCCTCCGTACCACTCGTGTGCAATAAGCACTCCCCAAAAATCTGTATTATACGCTCGTGCCGCACCTCGGATATATGGAATGAGGTTATCCGGATTGCCGTTCATCATTTCAAGAAACGGCATATCAATTCCGGCTTCGAGGTTATATTTTGAAAGAGTGGTCGCCTCAATATTGACGATATGTGGCATGCCGATTTTCTTGTTTATCTTTACATAATCTCCGACTTTTGCAACATAGTTATCATGCGCCTGCTTCATATCGTTGCAATCTGCATTCGGTTGATTCTGTAAATATCCTGCCGGCGGATAATATCCACTAAAATTACACGCCATTGCCGTGCCCGGCTCACTTATTCCGTCTCCGAGGAAATACTCTCCCGCTATGCTGTGAAGTTCTGAAACAAGCTCTGCATCAAACTGTGCTACGCTTTCTGCAGGTGGACGGTGCGTTCCAAAATGGAAATATATCTTATTTTCAGCAAAAAACTTCGCCCACTTTATAAACATCTCACGAGGTTGCTTTTCGCCTATTTTCGTTCTGATATATACAAAATTGCAACCACGGTTCATGACGCGCTCACGAATTTCGTTTATGAGCCCGTCCGCATCAAACGAATGCTCACCGACCTTGACGCCTACCATAACCGCATTTCTTTTGATTTCCGACATATCCGATAATCCCTTCTGTAAAATAAGGCGGCAAAGCAGCCGCCTTATTCCGTTATTGCAATGCTCTTTATTTTACTCTGTCGTATGCGCTTGTGTATGCTGCAATAAGCTTATCCAATCCCATTTCATACAGAGTTGCCTGATATTCATCAAACTTTGAAAGCGGTTCCTGACCTAAAAGGAATTTGGAAACCATTTCACTCATATAGGTGTTAATAGCGGTTTCATATTCTTCCTTGACATCATATTCCTCTTCATTGTAGGAAAGCCACCAATACGGATTTGCATAAGGCATCGTATGCTCAAGCACCATATCGCGGGTCTCCGCAAGGTCTGCAGATTCGAACGCAAGAACTGCCTCCGGATCCATACGTGTAAATGTTCCGTAAGTACCAAAGCCGTAAAGCGTGTTCGCCTGAGTTCCTGCTTCATCTGTGATATATTGTTTCTTGCCGTCTACAATCTCATAGGTTTCGCCCTCTTTTCCCCATGATACAAGCTCGCGTGCCTCATCGGTGTAGAACCAGTCTACAAACTTCGCTGCATTTGCAATTCTGCTTTCAACCATATTGTTTGGAATCTGGAGTCCAACCGGATCGACATTGAACTTATTAACCATCGGAAGTCCTTCTTCTGTTGCAACAGGCGGAACCATTGCGTGAAGGTCGAATTCCGGGTTCTTCGTTCTTGCAAGGCTGTTAAAGAAATCTATTCTCGTCTGATATTCCGGCATAATGAACCCGCGGTCTGTTGTTACAAGCTCCTGCCATCCCGAGTTGTTGATTGTCATAAAATCAGGATTGATAAGCTTTTCATCCATCAACTTTTTGTGGAACGCGAGAACATCAAGCATTATATCCTCACTTGCCCCATACGCCCATTTTTCTTCGTTGAAGTCGTAATACATCAGCGGTTCCCAATACGGTTTCCATGATGCACCGGATGTTTCAAAAACCTTGGTGCCACTGCGAACGCAAAGAGGATATGAGTCCGGATAAATTTCTTTCAGTTGTTTGCAAGCTCCATAAAGCTCATCAAAGGTTGTCGGAACAGCTATATTATTCTTGTCGAAAATATCCTTGCGGTAAAGCCAGCAACGAACATTCTGGGATTTCTCGCGACCTTCAACAGGAGTATAGTAAACCTTGCCGTCATACGCACGACGCGGAATTACAAGATTTGCAAATTCTTCCTCGCTAAGAGACTCAAGCCATGCATTGTAATTAGGCATATACTCTTCCATATCATCAAGAGCAATCATCGCCCCCTCAAGAACATGAGTGTCACTGCCCGGCTTCCACGAGCCGTAAAGAAGATCCGGAAGAGTCTCCGGTGCTGCAAACATAAGGTTTACCTTTGTGCCTGCCTCAGATGACGGATATGCAATAACATCAAGCGTTGCACCGCAGCCCTCTTCGATATATTCCCATACCTTCCAGTCCTCGCGGTATGGCCAGCTTGCGTGCGAGCCGATAACAATCTGAATAACATCGTCCTTCGTAAGAGGATCCGCGTTTGCGACCTTACCGTCGTCTTTCGGATTTGCGTTACATGCGGCGAGAGATAGCACCATCACCACCGCAAGAGCCATTGCCAATAATCTTTTTTTCATTTTGTTTCTACCTCCATATTTTTGTTTCTTATTTCTACATCCGCTTTGCGGATATATCATACGTTAAAAAAGGTCTTCTGTGAAATATGCGTTTGTATATGCTTTTTCTCCGTTTTCACCAACTACCGTTATGAAGAAATACCCGTCGTCAGCCTCAATGTCAAAGCAAGCAGCTTTGATGAGTTCATTTTCTTCTTTCTTAATTGCTACATTCTTTCCCGGTTTGGTTATAAATATTGCCTGCGCCGGTGAAGTGGAAATATAAACTTTTCCGTCCTCAAAGTAAAGCTCATTAATAAGAGGTCCTTCCGAGGCATAAAAATCGCCTTTGAGCAACGCATCGGTAATTTGCCCGTACTCAAGCTTACCGGCTTTTATCATCGTAACCCCGCCAAACGAGTCATCTGCGCCGCTCTTATTATGGTTATCATCCGTTGCAATGCAAAAAAGTCGTTTGCCCGCCCGAAGCTGTTCGTCATATATCTTTGAATTATGCTCATCATGGCCGCCGCACGCAGAACCATAGTTATGTATTTCCATAGCGTGCATATTTCTGTACTGAATGTAATCGGCATACTCTTCTCTCGACCACGTGGGATGGTTATGAGTAACAAAAAAGCCGCATTTCCGCCCCTCGTCAATCATTGAGTTTATAACTTCCGGAGTGTAGTTCATTTTAAAGGACGATCTCGCCTTGTCAAAAAGCGCTACCTGCTTGTACTTATCCGGAAGTGGTGCACTCTCGGCAGACCAGCTTGCCGGAACATTCTGTTCCTTATTCCAGCATGGCTGAAAACGAATATCCGGAGAAAGAGCAATCATACATATATCACAGTTTTTCCTGAACTTATTTGCAGGAACACCGTCAACTATGTTATTCACGCCAAACTCCACGCCGTTGAGCGCAACAAAGCTTTCATCGCACAGCTCGTTATGCGGATAAAAAATATGGTGGTCGGTATATGCCACAACGGAATATCCTTTCTCCATATATCTTTGCTTGATTTCTTCAGGCGTCCATCTGCCGTCCGAAACGGTTGAATGACTATGGAGATTTG
>SVLF01000099.1 GCA_015068085.1 Oscillospiraceae bacterium | reverse complement strand
GGCTTCCATGTCAGTGTCATCTGCTCTGCATCAAGCGTCATTCCTCGCGGAAGTGTTGTTCCGATAAGCGTGATATCCTTTCCAACAGGGCTTTCTACCTTTATCGGAATTGTTATTGAGCTACGCGCAGATGTGCTTGCGTTTGCTACAGGTTCAAAGACGGGGGAACTGTCCTCTGCAACCGAAAGCGGAATACTTAAACTTTGTCCTACCGCTATGTTGTATTCATAGCCTTTTGAATAGTCATACAAATCGGCATAAGTTCGAACTAATGTTACATCTCCAATATTAAGTCTTATATCTGTTCCGTCCGGTTCTGCGCTTAGAATCTTATATGCTCCATTTTCTTTCCCATCATTGTCCACATATACATATCTTCCAGCAAGATCAGTTACGTCAACATTTTGCCCAGCACTGGGGGTATAGATAATATAATTTGCCCAAGCGAGATCATCGGTGAATTCCTTAACTGTACCCGTGTAAGCTGCAAGAGATTCAGAAGTTTTAATATCATCTGTCAGTTTTAAAACTTCGGCATCGTTCAAATAACGGTAAACAATTGTTTCTTGTCCGCCAAGAGTCTCAAACGATATTACACCCGCAAAACCACGGAAGTCAATCTTATTATCTACAACATAGTTCACAACTTCATTTGTAGAATAAATAACGTAGTCAATTCTTCCGTTATTTAGCGTTACCTTAACCGCTCCATAGGAGTCACTTATTCCCGGCTTTTCTTCCGCATTCCTTATCATCGGTACCTTTTCAATACTCTCGATGTATTGATTATCTATTTTGTATGGTTCATAGACCGTTGTAAAGGTTGTATCAAGGTTTTCCCCCTTTTTTCGTACGAGCAGATATGAAAGCTCACCTAATCGCTGTGATGACTCATTTTTTGTAGGAAGTGCATTTGCAAATGCAACCTCACTCATCGGCTCATCATTTACCATTGTAAGCCGCAGGCGGATATCAGGGTTATCCGGAAGGGTCTTATTCCAGTCCTTCACTTTATATTCAACTGTAAAATTTTTCTCAATAGAATTAAAGGTACGGACATTCTTAAGCCATGTATAGCCAAGCGGATATATGTTATTCGGTTCTCTGCCTCCCGGATCGTCTCCGAACATTACATTTGCTCCTGCATATGTTCCGTAAAGATTGCCTTTTTCGTCCGTAAACATCGGAGTCTCTTCCATATCTGAAAGCCCACTTACCGCTGTAAGCTCATCAGACTGGGAATGGAAGCTGTAAAGATGATCTTCGCCGCCTTTTACATGGAAGAAATCAACACCGTAAGATATTTCATCATTCACCTCTATCATGAAGAAGCTACGTCGGTACTCGTCCGTTTGTGGATATACTTCATTTGCACTTATATCCATAAGCTTAACTCTTCCGGAATCATCAAAGTGTAGTGGCGTCCTTGTTCCCGATTGTTCAATCTGTTCACCTTCATCGACAACCACAGTATTATGTGAAATGGTTGTACGGTGCCATTGATAACGGTTTAGATTTGAGCCTGTTGCTTCCGGATAGCCGTGATCGGGTGCAATGTTAAGCCCGAACGCCGAAGCGAAGAGATTAAGTTCATCCGCATGTCCGTGACTTGTTCCCGTTCCAAAATAGATTGCAAAGTCGCGATGAGTATTTGTAGCATTTTGAAAGTTTGCGGAATTATTTTTGCTTCCTGCGCGAAGGGCTGCAAAGCCGTATCCGGTAAGCATATCACTTCCGAGTTTAAGCTCACCATACTCCTCTATAATTTTTCCAACCTTTGCTGCAATATCAGGGTTTTCATCAAAGATAGAGCCGTGAACTCCTTCTACTTCACCTCCATATACTTCGTAAATTGCCTGTGCAAGAATGGGATATCCATATAACTGAAACGCTTTTATACATGAATCTGTTTCAAGCGAAAGTGCCGCAAGTGCAATACCTCCGGAATCGCCGATTTGTGCAGTATAATTTCCACCGAGCGTCAGATAAATTGGTGCGGCAAACATCTTAGCAAACTTTGCATTTTCAAACAGTGCCCAATCAACGTCAAAGTCGTTTCCATCGAGGTACTCGGCAATGTCCAAAAGCTTTGTAACCCATTTTTTGTTGTATCCTGGAGCCGCCTCTGTTCCATGCCCATCGCGGTCAACCTCACAAATGAGCTGTTCAAGAAGATATCCACCTTCAATATCCCCTTTATAGTCTCCTGTGTTGTACCAAAGTTCTGACGGGTTTACAACCCAATCAAGCATTTCTTTTGTTTCGGGCAATCTATTAAGTGCTACCGCACTAGCAACAACTGCCTTCTGGTGCCCAGGGAAGTTGGAGAATGTTTCTCCTCGTTTTGTCTTTTTAAAGGTTTCAATCAGAATATTATCCTCAATATTCTTACGGAGAGCGCCGGGACTGTCTTTTAAGTTTATCGGGATAGGGTTACCATTTTCATCGCGTTTGAAATTACCGTGTTCATCCGACTCATATATTGCGCCTCTCGCTGACAAATATTCTACTACATACGGGTCATTGTATATAGGAAGAAATGCATCGTATGCTTCAGCCCATTCAGCGGCAAATCCCGGAACGGATATAGCATCAACCATAGCACCACGAATGTCATAACCGCGCCATTTGTACCAGCGATGCCAGTCCCACGACGGATAACAATCAGCAATTCGGTCAAGCAAGATTGCCCCGGCTCTTCCATACTTTGCCTCACCCGTATACAAATATGCGTCCCTGAGATACACGATTGCATCTTTTAATACCTGCGCGTTTGGTGCTCCCCACGCCTGCCACATACTATTGTGGAGATAAAAACCAATATATGTGTGCTGAACAGGTCCATTTGCATACCTTGCATAGCCGTCGCCGCCATCAAAATAGCTTGAGTCAAATCCCGGAAGCTTGGGATCCGAAACATATGGCTGACGGTAACCAAATCCGTCATCAACACCCCAGCCTTTTACGCCAAGCTTGGTGTCTAATTCTTTATACAGGTCATTATTCAAATATCCACCCTCGACTCCGTAGCCATAGAATTCATACCATTCGGCATTTCTCGGATCATTCTCCATCCATTCCGAACTGCCCGGTTCTGGTGCGTTTTCTATCGGTCCCGTGTGCGTACATTCTTCTCCTTTTTTGACATCTTCACACACGAACATTTCATGGTGCTTCTGTAGTGCCTGTTCATAGCTCCACCATGCCTTGCTCTCGGTCACGCCAAGCTCATAGAACTTTTCAAAGTCATTTGACGGGAATAGCCGCTTACAGTCCGGGCACTGTATCTTCCACGGGCGTTGTAGAGGATTTTGCACCCACTTATATGAGCCGTATTTTGTGTTGATATCGCATCGGCAATACCTGCAGGTAAGCATCTGTGGGTCATACTGATGGCCTGTGTAGTAGTTTCTCGGAAGTCCTTCCGGAACAACCATCTCATACAGCTTATCAATATTCTCAACATACTTATCTGCAACACTTGCGACCGATTTTGCTTCAGATTTCGCCCAATCGTATTTCTCTACGTTTTTCTTTACATTCTCACGTTCCTCGAGAGTAAATATCTGCGGATTTACGGTTGCATCCCTGATAACATTAATCTTGATATTGGGAACGGTAAGCTCCGCTATGCCGTCTTTCCATACGGGATTGATTTGCGGAACTATGACCGTCTCACCTGTTTTAATTCCGGTAACGATGCCATCTTCTGAAACAGAAACGTATTCTGATCCCTCCGTGACGTTCCATGTTATGTATTTTGACGGAATCTCTACCGTTTTTCCGCTGTTCATCAGAACACTGAGCGTAAGCTTTGTCTGAGCATAAGCAAAGATATCCTTGATTCCATTGACGGAGATTCCGTTTTCTTTTTCTATTCCGGAAGTATCTCTTACGCTTATATCACAGCTTGCAGCAACCGCTGTACCGTCACGGATTACAGTTACGCTTATTCTTGCTTCGCCCTCGTTTATGCCGGTCACAATTCCGTCAGCAGAAACAGTTGCGATGTTTTCATCATCCGAAGCGTAAACCACGTTCTGTGCAGTTTCTATACCGTTTTCAATCGGTGTTCCGTCAAGTCTGCACACCTGTGCAAGAAGTTCTGCAGTCTCACCGACAGGTAAAACTGCCTCACCGCTTTTTACGGAAAGTGACGCCGAGTGTGTGGCATCTTCATTCGTAAAGGTGATGGTCCTCGGCAACCATACATCTCTGGATGAATTGCCGGCGATTTTGAACACAACGAGATATTCACCCGGTGATTTGACTTCAGCGGAGCCAAAGGTGTTCTCATGTCCGGTGGACAGCGACAATACATTATAGAAATCTGCACTGCCGAAATAATACTCACCTTCCCGATTCAGCAAGCTTAAAAGATTTAATCTGTTCTCTTTTGTGGACGGAACTAAATACATATCCATAACTCCGCATCTGTAATTGCCTGAGCCATATGTGTCCACCGTATATGTCCCGCTTGTTGGAAACTTAACCTTAAAGGCAACATACCGATCTCCGCTTGTCTTGAATGTGAACGTTGCATGAGTATTGCTCTTATCTTTAATACTTACGTTTTGAACCGCTGCACCTACAAAATCATAAAATACCCAGTTGCGCGTAGGACTGTATTTCGTTATATCGGCAAGAAGGTCGTATTCGTCGCCATCATATACCTTTCTGAAGTCAATATTAAAGCTTGCAGGATAGATATATCCTTCGTCCGATATTTTCACGGTAACAACATCTGTTATATACTCGTTACCGCGGAATGTCACCCGCGCCTTAAAGCTTACAGTGCCTTCTTTTGCTGCGAGCAGAGCTGTTCCGGAGTCGTTCATCACGGCAACCCCATCTTCGGACTGTTCAACGATGATATATTCTTCAATCTTACCGTCATTTATAATGCTTCCGTCCGACAGCTGTGCTCCAAGACGGCAAACAATATCATATCCGGTCAAAGCGGACGGCGAAGTGTAAAGATATACTCTTTCTGCTTTTTTTCCATCGGTAACGGTTATTGTTTTTTCGATAGTCGTTACCTTGCTGTTCATACAGATATGTACAAGGAACACTCCTTTACCCTCGGCAGTCGTCTTAACAGTCTTTCCGTCATCACTGAGCGCAAGTATACCTTCGCTTCCGTCGGCAATCTCATAATACACATATGCATTGTCAAGGTTAACCGCATCACCGTTGTCATATTTTGCGGTGACCGATACTACAGACACGCTTTCTCCTGTGCCGACAAGGTCATCGGTAAGCTGAACGTCTGATGAGCAGACGCCGCTTTCCCCCTCGAGATAAACTCCCGTAAGATATAACGTATCCTTGTTTGTTCGCTCTGATACTTTTATAAGCATCAGGTAATCGGCAAAACCTGCAGAATAGTCAAGACTTTCATCTGCTATGAATTCGCCGATGTTTTCACGGCGGACAATCTTCGCCTCAGTGCCGTACAAATCTGCCGTTCCGACAAGATTATTGCTTGTTGAATATGCATCAACGGTATAATATATGTCGGTCCAGTCCATCGTTTCTTCATACGGAAGCATATAGACCGCAACAGCGGCTCCCGATGTACTTTGATATCCCTTCAGGTCTACGCTATATCTGCCTGCAGCGGGAACCTTCACTTTAAATGCCATCCAGTCACCAGACTGCAAATACGTATTCATATAGCTTGCGCCCATATCGAAATACTTGTTTGTTGAGCGCGTGACCTTTGCTGCAATGAGTCCCCACGGACGTTCTGTACCGTAGTCACGATACGAAAACTTCTCATTAAATATTTCTTCTGTCAGCGGTGTTGCTATTGAAAACGTCGGATTTGCGGTTGTATCTGAATAGTTTGTTGTTGTGAAGACATATTCCTGGTTTGCGCCGGAAAGTGCGGTATCGTGGCTTGTATTGAATGTAACGTCACACTCCTTTGTAACTCCTCGGAGCGTTGCCGATACTTTTGCCTTCACTTTGCCTTCCTTTATTACCCACCATTCCCCGTTTTTCATTTCCACGAGCGCACCGTCATTGTTTTCGGTAATCTCGAAAGAAATGCTGCAATCGGCATAATTTTCTGCATCTGTTATTTCAGCTCCGCTGCTTAACCACTTGACGGTGGGCTTTGGAAGCTTGTTTCCTATATATGCATCAAATCCCACCTCAATATCGGTAAGCTCCATAAGCTCTGTTTTCAAAAGCTCTATGCTCTCAACATATGAGTAAAACATTCCGTTAGCATTGGTTGTTATGCCGTAGCCGTCAATTGCGAGCAGGAAATAATGTGTCCCCGCCGTAAGCTCAACTGCCGTTCCGTCTGCACAAGTTCTGACCGAAACAGCGGTATTTTCTGTATAGTTATCGGCATTGCGAACTACATATTTTGCACGGGATTCGTCTCCTGAAAGAGCTTCCTTCATAAGATCCTTTGCTGAACTGGATTTGTAATCATTCTCCGACACAATAAACAAGTTCAGCTTTGACTGTGAGTTTGACTGCGGTACATGCCACAATTTCGGAATATAGGCTCCGTCTTCTTCTACATGGAATTTTAAAACAAGCGCATTCGTGCCAAGGGTAGTGCTTGAATTGTTAGTAACGAAATAACTGCTGCCCGAGCTTCCCAAGGCCTCATTATATATTCCGACAGAGGTTTCATGAGCCCATGCTCCCGTTGAGACTTCGCGATCCAACACATCATAATTCTTTACGGCATCGAATCGCTTTATATCCTCATCAAATCCGACAGCACTTCTTAAAAACATATAGCTTATGGGTTTCTGCTCTCCCACTTCCAACCTCACGGTTACCGGCTCCGTTTCAAACTCGTTTCCTCTGAAGTTGACACGGGCATAGAGCTTTACCCAACCGCTTTTTTTAACAATCACAGTTCCGTTGCTATCAAACGCAACTGTACCTTCTTCCGACTGTTCGGCAACAATCAGTTCCCGAATAACAGCTCCGCTCTTTATTGTTCCGTCCGCAAGCTCCGCCTTTGCTTCTCCTTTGATTTTGCTTCCGATTTGTGCAAGAGAGCTTGTGTAAAGGATTGCTTTTTTTGCCTTTTTAACATTATTGACTTTGATTTTGCTTTCTACGGTGGTTATTTTGCTGTTCAAATAGATATTTGTTAACAGCGTGCCCTCGCCCTCTGCAAGTGCAATAACACTCTTGCCGTCATCACCGAGTTTTAATACACCTTCACTGCCTGCCATAACCTCATAAGATATATGTGCGGCATCAAGGTCTATTTCTTCTCCATTATCATGCAAAGCTGTTATCGACTTGACACAAGCCATCTCTCCGACACCTATTTCTTCATCTGTAAGCGTCGCCTTTGCCGATGCAACACCCTTTTTGCCCTCAATATAAATGCCTGAAAGCAAAACTCTGTCGCTTGTGTTTCTTTCCGCGGCTTTTACGACCATAAGATAGTCTGTATATCCTTTTGAATAGTCAAGGCTTGCATCTGCCGTAAATTCTCCGACATTATCAAAGCGAACTACCTTGGATTTTGCATCATAGAAATCCACTGCCGCGACTTTATTTTCATCAGCCGTATATTCATCAATGCTTGCGTGCACTTCATCCCAATCCATATTTTCCGCATATGGAAGCATATAAATTTGCGTAAGTGCGCTGTAAGGTGAAATATATCCACTTACATCAATTCTGTATCTGCCGGGAGCCGGCACCTTTACCTTAAACGCCAGCCAGTCATTTGACTTGCCGAATGGGTCAAAATACGATGCTCCCATCGAAAAGTACGTTCCTGCGGAGCGCGAAGCTGTTGCCGCAATAAGTCCCCAAGGACGTTCTTCTCCATAGTCACGGTATGGATACTTATCAATGAATATTTTCTTTGTCAGCGGAGTTTCTGCCGTGAATTTTGTATCCTTAGTATCGGAATACGCCGTTGAAGTAAAGAGAAATGATTGGTTTACGCCCGAAAGCCCCATATCCTCTTTTACTTCAATTGTTGTCTCACACGTCTTTTTTACACCGCGAAATGTACCTATAACTTCAGCCTTTGCAGTACCTTCCTTTACAGCCCACCATTCCCCGCTCTCTTTTTGCACAATGGCGCCCTCGCTGTTATCGGTGATTTTCCACTCTACACTGCTGTCGTTATATTTTTCTATGTCCGTTATTTCTTTTCCGTCACTAAGCCATGTAACCTCAGGCTCGGGAAGCTTATTTCCGATGTATGCATTAAATTCTGCCTCTATATCGGTAAGCTCCATAAGCTCTGTTTTTGTGAACTTTAAACTCTTAAGATATGCATAGCTTGTCGTTTGGTTGGTTTCAACCTTTTCGAGACTTATAAGAAGATAGTATACCCCTGCCGAAAGTTCAACAACAGCACCGGTTCCTTTTTGATACACATTGTTTTCACCTTGCATATTGTGACCTTTAAATATATATTTTATGTCCGTAGTTTGACTTGTCAATGCCTCTTCCACCAAACCGGAGAGCTCTGTGCTTTTAGGCTCGGCATGTGTTTCCGCAGGGACGAGAAACATATGTATTTTTGATGTATAATTCTGATTTGATTTATAATTTAATGTCGGAATGTATGCGCCATTCTCATCAACCACAATTTTAAGAGCAAGTACATTTGTCCCAAGAATTGCGTTGCTATTGCTCACAACCGTATACATCTCTCCGTTCGAGACTTTAGGTGAACCCGACAATTGTGATCTACCTGTCACATAATACCATTCGCCCGAGGATATACTCCTATCAATATTCCACTCGGATATATCATACATCGAGGTGGTACTCGTAATCCCCAAAGCCTGATATGAAAAAACATATTCAGGACTACTTACAATTGTTTCCGACAATGTCGTCTCCGACGCAAATGCCGCAGGCATCGTTCCGACAAGCATTGCGACGGCTAAAACGATAGCTAAAAACCTTTTCATATTTCTCCCTCTTTTCACATTGAGTCCACGCTGTCAGAAAACGAAATTAAACCGTTTTCTGACAGCACTTGTTTTAGTTATCGGTGTGCGCTAAAATCCTCTTGAGAAGCACTGCTACTTCTGCACGTGTCGTGTAGTCAGTCGGAGCAATCATATTATTCTTGCCGTTGACAAGAGCGCTTGTTACAAGTGCCTTAACTGCGTCCTGGGCATAAGGTGCAACATTATCAAAGTCCGGATAATCGACCTCGCCTGTTGCGAGTTCAACACCAAGGTTTTCCAGTGCACGATAGACTATTACCATCATATCCTGACGGGTAATATTGTTTCGCGGTGCGTATTTGTTATCACCGATACCGCCGACAAGACCTGTATTTCGTGCAATTGCAAGCTCCGACGCGAAGTAGTCAGAGGCAGATACATCTGCGAAATTCTCAACACTCGCGCTTTCAAGCCTAAATGCACGTACAAGTAAGAGTGCAAAGTCTGCGCGTGTGATGTTGCTTGCGGGAGAGAAGGTGCTTGCAGTCGTGCCCTTTATTATTCCATCTGCTGCAAGCACGTTTATCGCATCCTCTGCCCATGCGTGGTTACCAAGGTCTGTGAAACGGAGATACTCCGTTTCACCCGACGCGTCGGGTGAATTCTCGCCGCTTTCTGCATCATCGGTTTCATCAGTGTCGTTTGTGTCTTCCGTAGCTGCGGTGTCACCACCGCCTCCACCACCGCCGCCGGTGGCTGATTCACTGTCTCCTGAACCTTCATTTTCTTCTTTCTTCGAGGCACCGGTAGTTGCACCATAAACAGTTACCATAAAGTGCAGAGTCGTTGAGAGAGTCCCGTCATCCGCTGTGATTGCAACATGGTTTTCTCCAATCTGAGATGAAGT
>SVLF01000098.1 GCA_015068085.1 Oscillospiraceae bacterium | reverse complement strand
ATTTTTGATATACCTCCTACTTATCGTAAACTACATTGCCATTTGCGAGGATTGCGTAGCCGATGTAGTTTGTTTTTCCGCTTCCGGTAAGGTCGTTGTTGAATGCAAGATGGTTTCCGTCGGTTGCCATTGCAATCTTATGTGTTGCGTTGCCGAGCGCTACCGGAGTATCATCGGTATCTCTGAAGATGATACCTTTTTCAACCGCGCTGTCAAGACCGATGAATTCTGCAACGCTTCCGCTTACGATGATCTTGCGGAGATCTTCCGTTACCGGCTTGTATGCAGCGTATACCGCCGTAAGCGCACAATCTTCAAATACGTTGAAGGTGTATTCCTTTTCAAAGCTTACTATTTCGTCGCCCTTTTTCCAGTAAACGAATACATCTGTGCCGTCGCGCTCCGCTGCTGTTACGGTTACTTCTTCGCCGTATGCCTTTTTATCGGCAAGCGGGCTTCCGTTTACGGTGATTGTATAAGCTTTTTCCGTGCTGTCTTCAAACTGAGCAACGAACACCATTGAGTCACCGTCGGCATTTGCCGAAGCTACGATATTATCCTTCGTGTTAAGCGCCCACCCGAGGAAAGCTCCGCAGCCTGCCGGTGCAGCCGGCTCGTCCGGGAAAACTATTTCAGCATCTTTTTCAACAAGCTCATTCTTTATGATATCACCGTCTGCGTTGTAAAACAAGACGGAAACTTTTTCCGAATCAGCCTTCTTATATACCGCCGTAAGCCATGTTCCCGGTGCCGCCTTAACTGTGCATTCGGGATTGTTTGTTATAACCTTTGCATCGGCACCCAAACCACTTCTCCAGTAAAGGAAATCATAATCGGGAATTTCATCTGCAGTTACAGTTACGCTTTCACCGCGGATTGCCTGAACCTGACTTGCCGTTGCAACCTCGCCGTCACCCTCGATGTTTTTTGCAATTACGTTTACGTAAGAAGTATCGGAAAGGTTTTCGCTCTTTATCTCCGCAATTGCGTTTTCTTTAGAAATCTTTACTTCATCATACTTTGCCCGCTCTGCTTCAAGCGCTGCATCTTCAGCAGATTGGACGGGGGTAAGTTTTATATCTGAGATTGCAAACATTTGAGCTTTGCCATTGCCAACACTTTTTGGGTTCAACTGAGCACAAGTCGGATTCATCTCAAAAATCAGGAAATATTCTCCTGCCTCAAGATATGTACCATTTTCCATATATACCTGGCTTGTTCCGGATATTCTCGAATCATAACGGCCGAGATAAGAATCCGTGTCTTCAAGAACAGCATTGACGTCCTTAGAATAATTTGTATAAGCATTTACATCGTTATTTGCTTTTGAATCAGCTTTTCCGAAATATACATCTACAACAGCACCTTTTTCTAACACGGTTTGTGCAGAGTCGGTATAACCGGAGACCCCACTTGATGTTGCCGGAACATTATTTTCAAGCTGCAGCTTATATGTGCCTGAAGACGGAACATTAAGTCTTATACCTATGTTAAATGTTCTGTCAAAAACGTAAACACTATCTGTCGATGTTCCGATAAGAAAAGCCGACGTAAAACCGTCTTCGTCCAAGTTTGCGTTGCTTTGATATGTACCACTGACTCTATTATAAAGCTCATATCCGGCTGTTCTTTCGGAATCAAGCAAAGCTACATTAGTCGCCTTATCAAGCCAACTTACCTGTGACAAAGCATTGTACCCTACTCCGCCTGAATAAGTAATTTTAGCCGTTTCCGTAAACGCATCTGTTGATATATCGTAGTTATACTCTTTCGGTTCAATCTTTTCGGATGCCGGGGTGAATGTGAATGACTTCAGATAAAGCATCGCAAGCGACTCATATTCAGTCTTGCTTTCACCACTTCCGTACCAATAATTTTCAAGTGCAGTCATATCAGAATTCGCACCGTTCATAACCACGGTAAGATAATATGTTCCTGCCTTGAGCGTTTTATCAATAAATTTTGCCGAGCGCATCTCAACATCACCGGTCTGAGCGTCTGCACAATCCTCTGTATTACGAATATTAGGCTGAACATCAGCTGTGCTGTATGCATCAAACACGCCAAGGCGGTCTGCGGAATCAAGAGAGCAGACATATGCCGGATAGCCGTCGCTTATATCATATTTTTCCGAGAGAAAGACCTCTATCTTCGGAGAATATTTTGAAGGAACGAAATTTATTGCCGGTGTGTATGTGCCATCCTTCCCAATCGTAACCGTGTATGTAGCAGCCATAGGAACCGTACTATTATCCGGCGAAAAAACAGGACGCGCAGATGCACTGTCCAGCTTATATCCGAGTATACGATGTCCCTGTTCCGCCCATGAATTAAACGGAGAATTTATACGGTTCGTCGGATTTCCGAAGTTAAAAACAACCTCGGTTGCATCTGCCGCAAGCGCCATTCCCGGCACCATGGCAGCTATCATAACTATTGCAAGAATAAGGGATAATAATCTTTTCATTTTCTTTTCTCCTTCTTTTTATGTTTTTTGACATTCTTCGCCTATAGCGTAGAATAATGCTGGGAAAAATTTTCGTTTTTGCCTTATATATAAAATGCATTTCTGCATTTGTTTTTGCGGCGTTTTAACGCTGCTGCGGAGATATCCGCAGTGACTGCAATGAGCACTGCTTGTATTGTGCTTTGCACAATACAAATAGGATATCCCATTTCGGTGCTACAGCTTTATGACATCCTTCATCGGACGGGTTTTGTATGCACCGTTTGTGAAATCGGGAATTTCAACGGATGTTCCGCCCTGTGCTATCGACTGCTCGGTAAGGTAAGCTATCGACATCCACGCTGCAGCGTCATAGACATCAACCGGCATTTCTTTACCGTTTCGCAGGCAATCGCAGAACGCTTCAAACTCAAAAATATCCATACCGCCGTGCCCCGATTCAATCATTTCGGGCGTGATATTCTTCCACATTTCAGGTAAATATTTATCATAGTATTTAACAGCGTTATTTACCTCTTTTACCATATATTCGATTTTTCCGCCGTGGTCTATTTCCTCGCCGTCAAAAACAGCCATATTCGTATCCTGCTTATATAACCCTCGCGTTCCGCGCACAGTGAATTCCCGGGAATAATACGCCGGAAGCGTTGTATCAAGGCGGAGATTTATTAGTTCTCCGTTTTCACAGGTTATGAGTGTTTCAACTATATCACCCTGACTGAACTTGCGTTTTTTCATATTCTCAAGATCATTCCTTGTTTCGGCAAAGGCATTTATTCCCCTTGCCTTTGATGCGCGGGATGAGAGAGAAACCATGCGGTTGCCGCGGTTTATGCCGAGAAGCTTTGCAATCGGACCGAGATCGTGGGTGGGATAGTTGTCACGACAGCCGTTTTCATATTCGCCCGTGCGGTAGTGACTGTGAAGCGGGCCGTAAGCCAAAACAGATCGCAAATCATGCATATATGCGCCATGGCAATAAACTATTTCACCGAAAAGCCCGTCACGCGCCATCGCGGTTGCAAGAAGCTCATCCTTTCCGAAGCAGCAGTTTTCCATAAGCATAAACGGAGTTTTTGTTCTCTCATATGTTTCTATAAGGTCGCGGCATTCTTTTTCGTTATACACCGCCCCCACTTCAAGAGCCACGGCAACACCGTTCTCCATCGCACATAAAGCAACCGGAATATGCATATCCCAGCCGGTAGCTATAAATACCGCATCCGGCTTTTCTTCATCGAACATTTTTTCGTATGAAGAGTATGTATTCGGCCGTGTTTTCTGTTTTTCATTCACAATGTCGGCAAGCTCCTGCGCCCTATCATCAAATGCGTCACATATTCCGCAAACCTCAACATCCGGCAAATTTCGAATAACATCACGAGTAAGCATCGCTCCTCGCTTGCCTGCACCGCAAACTGAAAATCTGATTTTTTTCATTATTTTTCCTCTTTCCGCTAATAAGGCTTTTCATATTTCCCTTCCGGGATAATTTCTTGCGGAGCACTGAACAGTGCCATCAAGTCCGTATCATGCCGGCGAATTTCTTTATAAGCAGGCGCATTGCCTTTCTTTCTGAACCACGTTTCAAGCACATACGGCGGTTCCGGACAGAACACTTTAAACTTCTCCGGATTTTTTATGAAATCGGTTAATGCAGCTTTTGCTCCGGCATATATTCTTTCTCTTGCAACGGACGGATGCACATGAACAGCACCGAGATTATATTTCCTATATTCCTCAGTCGTGCAATTTACGCCATTGTCAGTATTCACGCCGTATTTAACTTCAACTGCATGGATATGCGGCAGAAGCGCCTTTGCTTCTTCCACAAACGCACGTTCTCCCGAACCGAAAATAGCACGGGTTCCATACATTCCCGATATCATCGCTATTCTTCCGAACTCACCGTAGGAAACCCCGTTTATGCGCGAGTCTATAATATCGAGCGACATCGTGTGTGTCATATGAGAGCGAACTGTTCCTGCTTTCGCATGCTGTCCAATCCATGCAACCGCGTCAAAATTGTCATTCAGCCCAAACTGATGATACACCGCCCATCCCCTTGAATACAAAGCGCGCGGATCAAGCAGAATGGGATTTACGCCACCATGCCCGTGCCCATCAATTACAACAATTTCATCTGCACCGGCATCGCAAAATCCGCAAATCGCCGCATTTACCTCTTCTGTCAGAAGTTTCTTTCCTTCTTCATAATAAGTGCCGCCGGGCAACACCCAATCTTCAAAATTCAGAATCCCGGCAACGCCCTCCATATCTGTCATAATTGCAATTTTCATTAAAATCCCCTCTTTTGCGCACTTGAAACCTTTGTATTATTACCAACAGTACTGTATGTTATTTTCCTATTACACCTGTATCATATCACACATACCGACAACATAAAATGTATTTTTCGGATTTCAGTATGTCTTTTTCGGACATAGTGTTGTAAATTTTTATATTATGTGGTAATATACAACATATAGGAGGCGATTGATATGTTTGAACCGCAAAACGGTCGAAAAGAGATACGTTTTCTTTCGGTTTCAGAGAATACATTAAACATTCGCATGTTGGGCTACAATGATTTTCGAAAAATAGAAAGCTGGAAGTTTTTCAGAGTCTATTCATGGGACACTATCCACTATGTCATACGAGGAAGCGGAAAGCTTTTTATCCGCGGGAAAGAATATGATATTTCCGCCGGAGATTTTTTCTTCATACCAAAAAACGAAGCGGTTATGTATTATGCAAGTACCGATGCCCCCTGGTGCTACTACTGGATATGCTTCAACTCCGAATCCTCGCTTGAATTAGGAAAGAAAACAGGCTTAGATGCAGACTCTCCGGTCAGGAAAGCAAAGAATCCCGCGCAAACACAAAATATATTCGATAGACTTTTCATTGCCGATGTTCCAATGGTTGAGTTATATTACAAGGTTTGCGCCGCTGTTATGGAAATCATTTCAATGGAGTATGCTTCAATCCGAGGTTCCGATATTCTGCAATCATCAAAAGATGAGCTCGTTGAAAACGCAAAGAAGCTTATAAAGCTAAACTACACCCGAAATGAATTTTCAATACCGGAGCTTGCCAATATGCTTTATGTAAGCCCGCGCCATCTCAGCCGGCTTTTTCACGAATACGTAGGTATGACTCCGGTTGCATATCTTGCCGAAATCCGTTTAACTGCTGCTGCTGATATTTTACGAAGCAAAAGTATGACAGTAAGTGAGTTATGCCGCGCTGTCGGCTGGGGCGATGAGCTTTACTTTATGAAAAAATTCAAAAAGAAATTCGCACTTACCGTGGGAGAATGGCGAGAAAAAATGATTGCCGCAAAGCTGCCGTAAACGCACGAAAATGAGCCGGAAAGGTTAATAACCTTTCCGGCTCAAAAGCTTTTATTGAATTATTCCATTAATCTTCTTCCATATATGCCTTGCGCTCGTCGATAATCTTCTGCTGGATATTGAACGGAGCGTCTTCATATCTCTCAAAGTTAAACTCAAACGAGCCTCTTCCCTGAGTCATAGAGCGAAGGTCGATTGTGTATGTGTTCATCTCAGCCATCGGGACTTCAGCCTCGACAACGGAGTTTCCACCCTCTGCCGGATTCATACCGAGAACTCTGCCGCGGCGCTTATTGAGGTCACCGATAACATCGCCCATGTAGCTGTCCGGAATGTAAACCTTAAGGCTGCCTATCGGTTCGAGAAGAACCGGATCTGCCTGCGGGAGACCTGCCTTGTACGCGAGGTTTGCCGCAACCTTGAACGCCATTTCAGACGAGTCAACATCGTGGTAAGAGCCATCAACAAGAGTTGCCTTTAAGTAAACGACCGGGAAGCCTGCAAGAACGCCCTTTGCGATAGAATCGCGGAGCCCCTTTTCAACAGCCGGGAAGAAGTTCTTCGGAACTGCGCCGCCGACAATCTTCTCTTCGAATACGAGGTCTTCAACATCACCGGGCTGGAACTCAATCCATACGTCACCGAACTGACCGTGACCGCCGGACTGTTTCTTATGGCGTCCCTGAACCTTAACCTTTTTGCGAATCTTTTCACGGTAAGGCACTCTGGGTTCTACGAGGTCTACATCAACATTGAAGCGAGCCTTAAGCTTTGAGCAAAGAACGTCTATATGGATATCGCCATATCCTGTAACGACAAACTGGCGTGTCTCTGAATTATTTACGGTTTTGAAGGTGACATCCTCTTCTGCAAGACGTGCAAGGCCGGAAGCGATTTTTTCTTCGCCGCCCTTGACCTTCGGGTTGACAGCGAGAGAATATGTCGGAATCGGGAAATTGATACCCGTAAGGTGAACCTTTTTGTTTGAAGCGCAGAGCGTATCTCCCGTTCTTGTGACGGCAAGCTTCGCAACAGCGCCGATATCACCGGTTGTGATTTCATCAACATCAACGCGCTTTTTACCTACAACATGATAGAGATGGCCGATCTTTTCTGTCTCGCCCGTTCTCGGGTTGAAGAGAGACATATCACTCTCGACCTTACCTGAAAGAACCTTGAAGAAGGAAACCTTTCCGTATTGGTCGGAAACGGTTTTGAATACGATAGCAAGCGGGCTGTCATCATCACCGACGGTAATTTCAACAAGCTCATTTTCCTCCGTAACTGCCATATCCTTCGGTGCATCAATCGGGCACGGAGAATAACCGATAAGACCGCGGAGAAGGGCAAGAGAACCGATACCCGTAAACGCAGAACCTGTGAATACCGGAGCAAGAGTTCCGTCCATAACGCCGCGCTTTACGCCGTCCATATACTCTTCGATTGTGAACTCCTCGCCGGCGAAATACTTATCCATATACTCTTCGCAGGTTTCAGCAACGCTTTCTGCGATCTGACCTCTTGCCATGAGCGCTCTTTCCATGCACTGCGGAGGAATGGGCATTTCAACGGCAGCGCCGTCCTTGAGCTCATACGCCTTCATCGGGATAAGGTCGATAATACCGATAATCTTTTCATCAACGATTGCCGGAATAACCATCGGGCAGACGGAAACGCCAAACTTCTCACGAAGCTGTTCGTATACCGGATAATAACGCGCGTTTTCTTCGTCTATTTTTGATATGTAGAACATACGCGGTATTTTTTTCTCATTAACGCGCTTCCAGGCAAGCTCTGTTCCTACCTGAACGCCTGTTTTTGCCGTACATACGATGATTGCAGCGTCGGCAACGCGCATTGCCTGATATACTTCACCGACAAAATCAAAGTATCCGGGGGTGTCGATAAAATTAAATTTATGGTCATAAAATTCAACGGGCGCAATACTTGCCGATACGCTGAACTTTCTCTTTATTTCTTCGGAATCAAAGTCTGATACGGTGTTCCCGTCCGAAACCTTACCGAGGCGGTCGATGTTCTTCGTCATATAAAGCAAGCTCTCGACAAGCGACGTCTTTCCATCGCCACCGTGACCTAACAGACATACGTTTCTTATTTTAGTTGCGGGATAAACATTCATGTGCTTCTACTCTCCTTTTTACCGATAGATAACATCCGCGCATATTACGCAAATGTTAAGTTTTATTAATTATATAACAAAAGAGAAAAAATTACAAGTGTTTTTTGTGCATTTTGTGATTTATTTTTAAAAATTTTTTATTTACCTTTTTGCACAATTCACAAAACACGTTAATTCTGTAACAAAACACGGACGTATCACCGCAAAATGATACGTCCGTGTTAAATTTTGGTAACTTATGCGTTGAGTTTTGCAATACTCTCATCGATATTAGCAAGAAGAGCCTTTACCTTTTCAAGCTTTTCGCGCTCTGCTTCAACAACATTTGCCGGAGCCTTTGCAACAAAGCCTGCATTGGAGAGCTTGCCGTTAATCATATTGAAATCCTTTTCAGCCTTCTCGCGTTCTTTTGTAAGGCGCTTAAGTTCAGCTTCGGTGTCGATAAGCTCGTTCATCGGAATAAAGAGCTTTGCCGACTGAGATACAACAGAAACCATCTTTGAAGTATCCTCTACCCCGTCTGACATAATTACCTCGGAAGCGGAAGCGAGCTTTATAAAGAACGGAGTTCCGGTTTCAAAAATTGCCTTTGCCTTATCGTCATCCGGAATAACAATGAGCTGTGCCTTTCTTGACGGAGCAACGTTCATTTCTGCTCTGCGGTTTCTTATTGCGCGGATAGCCTGCATAAGAAGCTCCATATTTTCTTCTTCCGTCTTGAAATTCAATGCATCGTCAGATTTCGGCCAATCTGAAATCATAATCGACTCACCGTCATGCGGGAGCGTCTGCCAGATTTCCTCGGTAATGAACGGCATAAACGGATGGAGAAGCTTTAATGTATTTGAAAGAACATAGCAAAGAACCTTCTCTGCCGTCTCGCGGCTCTTTGTATCTGCATCATCGGAAAGACGCGGCTTAACAAGCTCAATATACCAGTCACAGTAGTTATCTCTGATAAACTCCTGAAGCTTCTGAGCAGCAATTCCGAGTTCAAACTTATCTATATTATCCGTAATCTCAGAAACGAGAGTGTTAAACTTTGAAACAATCCATTTATCGGAAAGCTCAAGCTCGGATACCGCCGGAAGCTCACACTTGTCAATGTTAAGGTTCATCATAACAAAGCGGGATGCGTTCCATATCTTATTTGCAAAGTTGCGGTTAGCTTCAACACGTTCCGGAATAAAGCGGGTGTCATTTCCGGGAGAGTTACCGGTAATGAGTGTGAAGCGGAGAGCGTCTGCGCCATACTCCTCAATAACCTCAAGCGGGTCAACGCCGTTATTGAGCGACTTGGACATTTTTCTGCCAAGCGCATCGCGGACAATACCGTGAATGAAGACCGTCTTGAACGGTTCAAGCTTTAAATGCTCCATGCCGGAGAAAATCATACGTGCAACCCAGAAGAAGATGATATCATATCCCGTAACCATAACAGATGTGGGATAGAAGTAATCAAGCTCAGGCGTTTTTTCCGGCCAACCAAGGGTTGAGAACGGCCAGAGAGCAGATGAGAACCATGTATCAAGAACATCCTCTTCCTGGCGGAGATGCGTGCTTCCGCATTTTGCACACTTTGTCGGATCCTCACGGGAAACATTTACAAATCCGCAATCCTCACAGTAAAATGCAGGGATTCTGTGTCCCCACCAGAGTTGACGGGAAATACACCAGTCGTGGACATTTTCCATCCAGTTTGTGTAAATCTTTGAGAAACGATCCGGAACGAACTTAACCGTGCCGTCATTTACAACGCGGAGCGCTTCCTCAGCAAGCGGCCCCATCTTTACGAACCACTGCTTTGATGTAAGCGGTTCGACAACGGTATTACAACGGTAGCACTGACCGACAT
>SVLF01000097.1 GCA_015068085.1 Oscillospiraceae bacterium | reverse complement strand
TAATCATCCGATGTGCCGGGCTCTTCCTGCGCCTGTGCGCGTTCACACTGCGCTTGACGGAAAATCACCGTGCCCCGTAACAGTTTCTTCCGGCAGACGCTGGCTGAGCGATTTTTCAAAAACACATAGCTTTTCTTCTGAATTTATATGTGAAGAAAATGCATCCAAGCCGGATGCTGTGCCGGCAATTGAAGCGCGCGGGGTGTATTTCGGATACTCGCGTGAGTGTCCGGATATTGTGAAAAATCTGCATTTTAAAGCATATCCCGGTCAGGTTTCCGCTATAGTCGGCGGCAACGGTGCGGGAAAGAGCACCGCGCTTTCTGTTATGTCAGGTCTTTTGAGTTCACAGCGAGGGAAAGTGCTTATATTCGGACAGAAGCTGTCCGGATGCAAGGATTTGTATGACGGAATGTTAGGATATATGCCGCAGGATGTCCAAACTCTTTTTGCTGAAAAAACAGTGTATCATGAGCTTTTTTCGCTTCTTCCGGAGAAAAATATGCCGGAGGCAGAGAAAAGAGAAAAGATAAAAAACGTGCTGTCACTTTGCTCTCTGTCGGGACTTGAAAATTCACATCCGTATGATTTGTCAGGCGGGGAACAGCAGCGCCTTGCGCTCGCTATGCTTTTGCTCCGGAATCCGCGAATTCTTCTTCTTGACGAACCGACAAAGGGGATGGACGCAAGCTTCAAGGATGTTTTCGGCGCACTTCTGAGAACGCTCAAATCACGTGGCGTGGCGATCGTGATGGTGTCGCATGATGTTGAGTTCTGTGCAGAATATGCTGATGTTTGTTCGCTTTTCTTTGATGGGGCAATTGTTTCCCATGCCCCCGCGCGTGAGTTCTTTTCGGGTAAAAGCTTCTACACAACTTCGGCAAACCGTATGGCGCGCACGCTTATTCCGGAAGCTGTTACCGCAGAGGATATCATAACGGCTTTCGGTGGTAATGTGCCGCAAAAGCCGGATGCAGATGTGGAATATCCGCCGGAAGATGCCGGTGATTTAAAAGTGGAAAAGGACAACGGACTCACGCCGCCGAAGCTTTCAAAACGTTTGGGAATGAGTATGCTTTTTTCTCTTGTCGCGATTGTCGCGAGCGTGTACACAGGTGTTTTCGTTTTTGAAAGCAGGAGATATTATTTTCTGAGTCTGCTCATAATCTTAGAAGCAATGGTTCCTTTCTGCATTTCGTTTGAAAGGCGTAAACCACGCGCGAGAGAGCTGATAACGGTAAGCGTTCTGTGCGCAATCGCCGTTGCCGGACGTGCGGCGTTCTTTATGGTGCCGCAGTTTAAGCCCGTTGCCGCAATAGTCATTATTGCAGGCGTTGCTTTTGGCGGGGAGTGTGGCTTTCTGGTGGGCGCGCTTTCGGGATTCGCATCCAATTTCTTTTTCGGTCAGGGGCCGTGGGCACCGTGGCAGATGCTTGCCTTTGGTGCGATAGGCTTGCTCGCGGGAGTTCTTTCTTCAATGCGTATATTAAAAAATAACCGCACTCTTCTCTCTGTGTTCGGCTTTGCGGCAACATTTATAATATACGGCGGGCTTCTGAATCCGGCTTCTGTTATTATGTGGCAGCATAACCCTACCTTGGAAATGCTTCTCTCATCATATGTTGTTGGGTTGCCGTTTGATATAATTCACGCCGCGTCAACTGCAATCTTTTTGTGGTTTATCTCCCGCCCGATGCTTGAAAAGCTGGAAAGAATAAAGATTAAATATAATGTTCTCAGATGAAGAGAAATAAATCTGCGGTCAGGCTGATTTTACAACCTGACCGCAGACGCGATTTCATTATATATTTCTTACAGATTTTTTTCACAGAACTCGAGATCTTCCATTGTGTTTACACCGTAAATCTCGCAGGTGTCACCGATTGTGTATGCCTCAACCTTCTTGCCGTCGGCAATAAAAAGCTTCGGAACATCGGTAAGGTAATACTCGCCTTGTGCATTGTCGTTGCGGAGCTTTGAGAGGTTTTCGAAAAGTGCCTTTGAGTCAAAAACATAAACGCCAACGTTAAGCTCTCTTATCGCAGCCTGTTCAGGTGTGCAGTCCTTCTGTTCAACGATATCTACGATCTTTCCGTTCTCGCGTATGATGCGTCCGTATGCAAGCTCGGACTCGGAAATTGCGGTAAGGAAAGTGCAATCTGCGCCGGTTGCTTCATGCTGCTTAACCATATTCTCGTATGTTTCGCGTTTAAGCATCGGCATATCTCCGTAAAGAACGAGAACACTGCCGTCGTAATCCTTAAAGAATTCCTTTGCGCTTGCAACAGCGTGTCCTGTGCCGAGCTGTTCCTCTTGCGTTGCAAATTTGTAATCGCCCTTTGTTTTTTCGATTACCATCTCACGCTTGTAGCCGACAACAATAACCGTGTCCTCCTGCGGGATAAAGCTGATGTTGTCAAGAACATAGGAGAGAAGAGCGCGGCCTTTTGCTTCGCGCAGAACCTTCGGGGAGTTGAATTTCTCGCTTTGCAGTCTTTTTCCTTTTCCTGCTGCCAAAACTATTGCCTTCATTTTATGTAAACTTCCTTTCAAAAAATTATTCACGAACAAGTGCTTCTGTTATTTCGCAGATATACATTTTGTGGTAGGTATCACCGTCATACCATTTAAGGGGCGCTTTGTCGAGAAATTCAAAGTCCTCAACGTTTGCTGTACAAATCTTTTTGCAGTTCAAAATTAATCTTGCCTCGTCAAAGCCTACACCGCCGGCATTAAGTGCGATGGGGGAGAGCTTGCATTCCTCGGGTTTGTTAATTTCTCTGCCGCTTTTTTTGCCGCAAAGATTTAAAACCTCACGATAGTCCTCGGTAAAAAAGTTAAGCGACATTTCATCAAGCTTTTCCGTAAACTCATATGTGTACCTTGTGGGACGGATGAAAACAAACGCAACATGCTTCATCCAGAGATATCCGACGCCCAGCCAGTTTGCTGTCATCATGTTGTAGCTGTCAACGTTTCCGGCAGTGATAAGCGTCCAGTCCTTTGCGATAAGCTTAAACATATTGTCCGAGAGCTGTTCGGGATTAACTGATTTAAAGCTATTCAAAAATCTCACCTCATATATTGTTTGTTATTAATAAGTATATCAGCAATTTTGTGCTTTTACAAGTGTTTTGAAATGAAAAAGTACGTGCTTTTTATAAAATATTTCGCTTTTTGCATAATTGTATGCTACTTTTGCACTAAAAGACGGCCTGCGGGAATATGTCCACTTTCAAAATATTGCTCAAAACTTGAAAATTATTGTTGGATTTGTGATTAAGCATTGCAATTTTTTTCATAGTTTGTTATACTGTGGATAAGAAATGAGGATGCGCAATATTTTCCTGCATCGGAATTATGCATTGGCGAATGAGCAGGAAAGCACCTCAAAAAACACCTTAGGAGGATGTATTATTATGTCAGAACTCGCATTATTCGGCGGAAAGCCGGCAGTTACCTACGTCGGTACGGGTAAAAATGACGGTACCGACATGTTCAAGTGGCCTATCATCACAAAAGAAGACGAGGATGCAGTCCTTGAGGTCCTTCGTCGCGGCGGAATGAGCGGCACGGATGTTACAAAGGAATTTGAAAAAGAATTTGCTGCATGGGTCGGCGCAAAGTACGCTCTCGGTACCTGCAATGGTACGGCAGCTCTCCACGCTGCTATGTTCGGTGTAGGTCTCGGCCGCGGTGACGAAGTCATCTGCCCGAGCATCACATACTGGGCAAGCTGTACTGCTGCTACAACTCTCGGCGCTACTGTTGTTTTTGCAGACATCGATCCGATGACTCTCTGCCTTGATCCGAAAAAGCTTGAGTCCAAGATCACAGACCGCACAAAAGCTATCATCGTTGTTCACTATATGGGTTATCCGGCAGATATGGATCCGATTATGGAAATTGCAAAGAAGCACAACATCAAGGTTATTGAGGACGTTTCTCACGCACAGGGCGGTCTTTACAAAGGACGCAAGGTTGGTACAATCGGTGATGTTGCCGCTATGTCTCTTATGGCAGGTAAGTCCTTTGCTATCGGCGAGGGCGGTATCCTTCATACGGATAATCTTGAAATCTACGAGCGTGCAATTGCTTTCGGTACGTATGAGCGCTTTGGTGCCGATATTCAGACAGAATATCTCAAGCCGCTTACAGGTCTTCCGCTCGGTGGCTACAAGCACAGAATGCATCAGCTTTCTTCTGCTTGCGGTCGCGTTCAGCTTAAGTACTATGATGAGCGCTGCGCAGAAATCCGTAAGGCAATGAACTACTTCTGGGATCTCCTCGAGGGTGTTCCGGGTGTCCGCGCTCACCGCGTTGACGAGAGCACAGGCTCCGATATGTCCGGTTGGTATGCAGCTCACGGTCTCTATGTTCCGGAAGAGCTTGAGGGTCTTTCCGTAACACGCTTCTGTGAAGCCCTCCGTGCAGAAGGCTTCCCGACTTCTCCCGGCGTAAACGCAGCGCTTCACACTCATGCTGTATTCAACACCGCTGATGTTTACAACGACGGCAAGCCCACCCGTATCGCATTCGCAGACAGAGACGTCCGCGAAATGGATAAGGATCTTGAGGTTTCTGAAATCATCGGTTCAAGAACATACTCAATTCCGTGGTTTAAAAAGTTTGATAAGGAAGTTATTGAGCAGTATGCAAATGCTGTCAAGAAGGTTTGTGCAAACTACAAGGAGCTTCTCGCTGACGATCCGGGCAATCCTCCGAGACTTGGCGGCTGGCACTTCTTCAACCACTCTGCAAAGAAGGCAAACTAAATCAGAATTTATATACAAAAACCACCCCTCGGGGTGGTTTTTCGCATATCTACATATATTCCCGCAGTTTTTTTAGTGCAGCGCGTTCAATTCTCGATACCTGAACCTGTGAAATGCCCATAACGCGCGCAGCTTGCTGTTGCGTCATGCAACGGAAAAAACGCAGCATTATAACAACTCGCTCACGTTGAGAAAGCTTTTCTATCGCGTCGGAAAGCGTTATATATTCAAGCGTGGTGTCTTCAAGTCCATGGTTTCCGAGAAGCTCCTCGAGCGTCTGTCCGTCTTCGGTTATTTCACGGTCGAGCGACGTTGTCTGCGCTGTTGCACACTCCGCCTGTGCAATTTCTTCAGCGGTAAGCCCCGTCTCTGCTGAAAGCTCGGAAAGCGTTGCTTCTCGCCCGAAACGAGCACAAAGCTCTGTAGCGGTGCGGCGTATTTTTGCGGCATTTTCCTTAAGTGTCCGGCTTACCTTTACCGCTCCGTCATCGCGCAGAAATCTGCGTATTTCTCCGGTTATTTTGGGTACGGCATATGTAGAAAACTGGTTTCCCAGGCTTTCGTCAAAGCCGTGAACCGCCTTTATCAAACCAACACATCCGAGCTGATATAAGTCATCCGCATCACACCCACGCCCAAGAAAACGCTTTACGATACTCCATACGAGAGGGGAGTTTTCGCGTATTATCTGCTCAAATGCGGCATCATTTCCGTTTCTGGCTTTAAGTATCAGCTCAACTGTTTCTGTCACGTGTCGCTCCTCCGGCGCGCATTGAAATTTTCTTTCTCATCGTAACGGTTGTTCCTTTTCCTTTTTGAGAGCGGATTTTGAGGTTATCCGTAAAGCTTTCCATTATTGTAAAGCCCATACCGGAGCGGTCATCTCCGCCGGTGGTAAACATCGGTGTTTTTGCTTGCTCAATATCGCTTATTCCAAGTCCGCGGTCGCGCACCGAAATTTCAAATATGTTATTCTCTAAAATACGAAGCTTTATGTAAATTTTCCCCACGCAGTCGGGATAAGCGTGGACTGTACAGTTTGTAACGGCTTCGCTGACTGCTGTTTTTATATCGCCTATTTCATCAAGCGTCGGGTCAAGCTGTGCCGCAAAAGCGGCAACCGCAGCACGCGCATAGCCCTCGTTTGCGGATTTGCTCGGGAAAGTAAGGGTTACTTCATTTATAGTTTTCATTGGTAATCTCCTTCATATGTTTACTTTGTCCTTTTCGCGTTCGGAAATATTTAAAAGCTTGCATATTCCTGCGGCGGAAAAGACCTTGTGTGCTTGCTTTGATACGTTTATCACGCAAAAGCCGCTACCTATGGAAGTCGCTCTTTTGTATGCTCCGATTACGAGGGCTATTCCTGAGCTGTCCATAAAGCTCACGCGCTCAAAATCAATGACAAGTTTCACGGGAAGCTCTATGTCTGTTATTGCTGTGATTTCCGGAATGGCGCGGCGCGCCGCGTGGTGATCAAGCTCTCCTGAAAGTGATATTTTAAGCTCACCGCCGCATCGCTGTGATGATACCTTCATTTTGCACATCCTTTCTTTTGTTTACTATACTTATAATACACCCAAACATATGCGATATATGTAAAATTATGGAGACAAAACAAAAAAATCCCCCGAGGGGGATTTTTTATCTGACATTTATCAGCTGGCTTCGGACTGAGCGGTTGATAACGTTGCTTCATCCATAAGGATAACCTCAATATCAACTTCCTGCGAGTTTCTGTAAATCGTAAGAGTTACCTTATCACCGGCTGTGAAATTGTCACGTATTTTCTTTATTTCTGCGGTGGAGGAAAGGGCAGTGCCGTTCATTTTCGTAATGATATCACCGCGTCTTATTCCTTTCTTGAATGCATCGGAATACGGATGAACGTAGTCGATGAGAAGCCCTGCCGGAAGACCGTAGAACATAGAGTCGCGCTCGCTCAGCGTAGTTCCGCTGATTCCGATTGACGGACGTCCTTTTACGTAGCCTCGTGAAATAAGCTCATCAATTATCGGCTTTGCTGTGTTCATCGGAATTGCAAATCCGAGTCCTTCATAGTATGATATACCTACCTTAACAGTGTTGATGCCGATTACCTGACCGAATTCGTTGACGAGCGGACCTCCGGAATTTCCCGGGTTTATGGATGCATCGGTCTGGATGAGAGTCATCGTTCTGTCCTCGACGATTATGTCGCGGTTTATTGCGGAGATTATACCGTAGGTAACGGTGTTCTGGAGCTGAAGACCTGCAGGATTTCCTATTGCGATTGCGGGATCGCCTTGCTCAAGCTTGTCGGAATCGCCGAATTCTGCGGGCTTAAGTCCTGTTGCATTTACTTTGATAACAGCGAGGTCTGAGCGTGAATCTGAGCCGATAAGACGGGCGTCATAAGTCTCGCCGCTGTCGAGAACTACCTGAATGGTTGTCATTCCCTCAATAACGTGGTTGTTTGTGATTATATATCCGTCTTCGGACATAATTATGCCCGATCCAACAGAAGAAGACGAGAAGTTTGCCGTGCTCTGGCAGGTAACGCCGACAACGGATGCGCGCACCTTTTCCGATATCTGCTTTACTGTCAGTGCGCCGTCGGTGGTTTTTGCACCTTCGGATTTCGGGGATTCGTTTATCGTAAGATGATCTTTAACCTCTTGCTCGTCGATAAGGTTTTCTATAACGTTATCGTTGTTGCTGTTTGCATCGGGGTGGGAAAATTTAAGGAATGCAACAATAAGTGTTGCGGAGATTATAAGATAAAGAGCTCCGATGACGCATATAAGAACTACCACCCATGTGGGGGTTCTTCTGGGCTTGTATTGCATGTTTATCGGGCCGTTGGCGTAATAAGCACTGTCACCGTAGGGCGGGGGAGTTTGCTGCTCAAAAAAAGGTTCCTCGTGAGTTTGCTCCTCTGATGGCTTTTCTTCATCTTGTGCCGATGGCTCCTCTGCAGTAACATTTTCCTCTGTCGGTGTTTCGGCAGAAGTGCCGGAAGAAACTTCGCTCTCGCTTTCGTGGAAGCTGTCGGCTGCGGGCGGTGTATTTTCCTCGTTTTCGCCGTTTCGGTTATTCATTAATTCATCATTCATTTCAAGATCCTCCTTGTGTTTCTGTGCGTTAGCACCGTCAGCCTTGTGTATATCTACGAATTGAAACCGTGAAAGAAAACTCGGTATATCCGTTTTCGCTGACTGCCCATATTTTTCCTTTGTGCTGGTTTATTATTGTTTTTGCAATATACAACCCAAGTCCCAGTCCGCTTTTGTCTTTAGAACGGGAGCTGTCTGCTTTGTGGAATCTGTCGAACACATATTTCAGTTGTTCTTCCGGTATTTCTGCGCCGTAGTTGCGAACGGAAAACGTGAGTTTGTCTCCTTTTTCAAAAGCTTTTATGTCAATTGAAGAGTTCGGTTCCGAAAATTTTATTGCGTTGTCAATAAGATTATACACTACCTGATAAAGTGCATCCTCATTTGCAAATATATTTATCGCGTGTGACGGGATTTCGATATTCAATGAAATCTGCCGCTCTCCTGCACGTTGTTCAAAGCTTATTGCCGCACGCCGCAGAAGCTCGCAGAAATCAAAGGTGGTGCTTTCGGCAGTTATATCTTTGCCCTGAAGAACCGTTATCTCAAGCATCCTGCTTACGAGGCGTGAAAGTCTGTGGACTTCATCGGAAACTATTCGGAGATATCGTTCGCGACGTTCTTCGGGAATTGTTCCGTCAAGCATTCCGTCAACAAAACCGCCGATAGATGTCATCGGTGAGCGAAGCTCGTGCGAGACGTTTGCGACGAAGGCACGTCTCAGCTCTTCTGATTTTTCAAGAGAGTCTGCCATATTGTTGAACGCGTGTGTCAGATCTCCGATTTCGTCGCTTGAATACACAGGAACACGAGTTGAAAAGTCTCCGTGTGCAAATTTTCTTGACGCCGTGGCTATCTGCTTCAGCGGACGTGTCATCCTTCTTATGATAAAGTATGACGCAAATGAAGTGAGGATAAACACGGCAACGGACAAAAGCAAAAAGAGATTTCTCACATATGTTGTAAGCATCTGAATGTACCTGATGGATGTTGTCACATAAACGTATGCAATAGGCTCACCGGCATCGTTTTTAGTAACAAGACCCACTGTGTAGTTTTCGCCCTCATACAATCCGTCAAGAGTTCCGGTTGCCGAATATTCCTCCGAGGTAAGCGTTTCTTCAAGGATGCCTGCGCTGACTCTGGAGTTCATATATTTGTTGCCGCGTATGTCCGATGTCAGAAAAATCTGTCCGTTTGTGTCACATACGATAACGTGTATCTGCGAATCATTTGTCATAGATGCGAGAACGGTTTTTATCATATGCTCGTGCGTTATGGAGTGATTGTAATAAAGATCCTCCGTCATACTTGAAACGCGCTCTGCTGCGCGCTGAAGTGATTCGTGTTTTTCGGCAACGGAGTAGTTATACATCTGAAAAGAAAGACCGACACCGACCACAACAAGACATGCAATCATCGGAAAGGCGATCATCAGAAAGTATTTGTAAAGAAGCTTCACTGTTTACTTCCTCATTTGTCGGGATTAAGCTCAAACTTATACCCGACGCCCCAAACGGTCTTGAGCGACCATTTTTCACTTGCTCCGTCTATTTTTTCACGCAGACGCTTAACGTGTACGTCAACGGTTCTCGAATCGCCGAAGTATTCAAAGCCCCATACGTCGTCAAGAAGCTGGTTGCGCGTGAAAACTCTGTTAGGATGCGAAGCTAAATAATTTAAAAGCTCAAGCTCCTTCGGCGGCATATCCACCTTCTTTCCTTTGATAAGAACCTCGTATGCAGACATATTTATGGAAAGATTGTCAAAGCTTTTGATATCGGCGCTTTCCGTTGCTTCATTGCCGGGAGTATATCTTCGGAGTACGGCGTGAATGCGCGCGATTACCTCTTTCATATCAAAAGGCTTTGAAATGTAGTCATCCGCACCCAGCTCAAGTCCGGTCACTTTGTCGGTAGTTTCATCCTTTGCCGTAAGCATTATTATGGGCGTTTTGTCGCTCTTTCGGATTTCGCGGCAAACCTCCCAGC
>SVLF01000012.1 GCA_015068085.1 Oscillospiraceae bacterium | reverse complement strand
TTGATAAGAACCGCAACCTCGGCTCGTGTTGTGTAATCTGTTGGTGCGATGCATCCGTTCTTACCGTTGACAAATCCGACGGAGATGAGGGCTGAAACGGCGTCGCGGGCATAAGGAGCGACGGAGGTGAAATCGTGGTATTGCGATAACACCTCATCCGTCAGCTCCGCTGACACCTTCCCCTCAAGGGGAAGGCTTGAAAGTGCGCGGTAGACTATCACCATCATATCCTGACGGGTGATGGAGTTTCGCGGTGCAAATTTATTATCACCGATGCCGTTGACAATGCCTGTATTGCGTGCTATTGCAAGCTCGGATGCGAAATAGTCGGATGCTGATACGTCTGCAAAGTTTTCCGAATTTTCTGACGTGAGATTGAACGCACGTACAAGAAGTATCGCAAAATCTGCGCGGGTGATATTACTCTTTGGACTAAACGTACTTGCGCTCGTGCCCTTTATTATTCCATCTGCTGCAAGTGCGTTTATCGCATCTGCCGCCCATGCGTGGTTAGAAAGATCTGTGAAACGGATATTATCCGTTTCACCCGACGCGTCGGGTGCAGTATTGACATTTTCGTTTTCAACGTTTTTGTCGGTATTCTCCGCATCATCCGGCTTATCTGTCGGTGCGGCACCGCCGCCACCGCCTCCTCCGCCGCCGGCAGGAGTATCGGTAGTTCCGGACGGAGCTTCCGTTTTGCCGTTGTTATCCGACGAACCGCCGGTTGTTCTTCCGTATACCGTTACCGTAAAATGAACAGTTGTCTCAAGAATCCCATCGGTTGCAGTTATCGCAACGTGATGAGCTCCGCCCTGCGAATCATCCGGCTTCCACGTAAGAGTTTTTGTTTCCTGATTGATGGTCATACCTCGTGGAATGCTTGTTCCTATCAGCGTGATTTCCTTTTCGCTTGTAACGCCCAGAGGAACGGTTATTGAGCTTCCGGCGCTTGTTGTATAATCCGGCACCTGAGCTATTTTCGGTGCTGCATCATATACGCTGTTAAGCGGAATGCGCAAAGCCTGACCTTCCGATATGTTGTATTCGTATCCGAGCGCTGAATTCAACGGATCGAGATAACCTCTTACAACAGATACCTCACCGATATCAAGCACAATATCTCCCTCTGCATTTTCTGACGCACCTTCAATTTTATATGCGCCGCTCTGCACGCCGTCGTTTTCAACGTAAACATACTTGCCGGAAAGGGATTCAACATTAACCGTCTGGCCTTCTGACGGTGTGTAAACAATGCTGTTCTCAAGTGAAAGCTCTTCGGTAAATGCTTTAACCGTTCCTGTATATGCCGGCACAGCTTCTTCAGTTTCGGTATCTTCAACAAAGCTGAGCACCTCTCCGTCGCTTAGATAGCTGTAAACAATTTCTTCTCCGGTCTGTGTAGTTTCAAGCGAGACAACGCCTGCAAAGCCGCGGAAGTTAAACTTGTCATCAACAACATAATCTATCTCATTGTTGTTTGAATAGATAATATAATCAATTCTTCCGTTTTTCAATGTAACTTTAACAGCACTGTATGCATCGCTTACGCCCGGTTTCTGACCTTCCTTACGTGTCATCGGAACCTTGACTATACTTTCAATATACTGCTCACCTGCAATATACGGCTCGTAAACCGTGGTAAATGTGGTGTCAAGATTTGTTCCGCTGTTTCTTACAAGCAGATATTCAAGCTCGCCAATATTTGTATTCTTGGCGGTTTTTGGAGCTTCACCTGTTACAAACGTAACCTCATCAAGTGGCGCATCATTCACCATTGTAAGGCGGAGCCTTATATCGCGCTTGGTCGGGAGGACTTTATTCCAGTCTTTTACCTTGTATTCAACAGCGAAATTGTTCTCTATTGAGTTATACGTTCTTACGTTCTTAAGCCATGTGTAGCCGCGCGGATAAAACGTTTCATATGCTTCCGATCCGACATGATTCGGGTCAGTACCGTAAACAACATCTGCACCTGCATATGTTCCTACAAGCTCGCCTTTTTCGTTTTCATAGGTCGGCTGCTCGTACAAGTCAGACAAGCCCGATACTGCAGAGATTTCATCCGACTGGCTGTGGAAGCTGTACAAATGGTCGTTTCCACCCTTAATGTGGAAGAAGTCAACTCCATAGGATATTTCGTCATCAACCTCAACCATAACAACAGAACGGCGGTATTCATCACACTGTGAATAAATATCCGATACAACATCCATAAGTTTCACTCTTCCGGCATCGTCAAAATGCCGCGTTTTTCCGGTGAAGGCTACGCTCGGTTGTTCCTTTTCATCAACAACAACGGTGTTATGAGAAATGGTTGTCTGAACCCACTGCAGACGGTTAGGATCCGTTCCCGTAGCCTTCGGATATCCGAGGTCAGGAGCTATGTTAAGGCCGAACGCGGACATATACAGATTCAATGTATCGCGATGACCATGGCCGTTGGTCATACCGAAGTACAAAGCAAAGTCACGCTGAGTGTTCGTTTCGGTTACGGCGTTTGCAGATTCATTCATCGCACCTGCACGAAGCGCAGCAAAACCGAATCCGGAAAGAAGGTCGCTTTCAAGCGAGAAACCACCGTCTTCATCGACTATATTCTGTATATCTTCCTTGATTTTTTCCGGCTCCGCATCATAAATAGAGGTGTGCAATCCATCGACACTATTTCCGTTTTGCTGATAGATAACACGTGCAAGCAAACGATTCTTGGTGTACTTAAACCCTGTGACACAGTCTTCAAGCACTACGTTTGTAGTGGCGGTTGCCGTTCCATCGGAATCGCCCATCTGTGGAGAATAATATCCGCCGAGAGTAAGGCGCGGAATAGCAGTGAACATCTTCACAAACTTCGGGTTATCAAGAAGGTTGTATCTCTTATACTGTTCTTTTCCCGGTTGGCTTGTATATTTGTAAAGCTTTTCCGACACATCAAGCAGATATTGCACCCAGAATTTATTGTACTGCGTTGAATTTTCATTGCCGTTACCGTCGCGGTCAACTGCCGTAAGTAAATGATTGATTGCAAATGCACCTGTATTGTTCGGTTCAGGATTGCCAACAGTTGCGCTGTTGTACACCTTACCTGTACCGTAACGCATAGCCCAGTCTATCATCTCACCTGTTTCCGGTTCTCTATCTAGCACAATGGCTGCCGTTACAACAGCCGAATGATGCAGTCCGAAGTTTCCGATTACTCTTCCGTGTTTAACTCCATCGAATATTTCGAGAAGAATGTTATCTTCAACATTTTTACGAAGCGCTCCCGGGCTGTCCTTGAGATTTACGGGAATAAGATTGCCGTTTTCATCACGCTTCCACGAGCCATCCCCGTTCATTTCATATTGAGGAGCTGTTTTTGAGAGATATTCAACAACATACGGGTCGTTATATATTGGAAGGAATGTGTCATAGCTCTCAGCAAGCTCGACTGCAAGATATGTGGCGTCAACCGGATCGCACACTGTTCCGAGATAGGAGTCAGTTCTGAATGTTCTCCATTTTGCCCACTCGAAATAGGGATAAAGGTCTGCCCATTTATCAAGAAGAATTGCGCCTGCTCTTCCGTACTTTGCATCACCCGTATAAAGGAATGCCTCACGCAGGCTTTTGAGCGCACTTTTCATAACTGCGCTGTTAGTTCCTTTTGCCTGCCAGATGCCTTCAAAAGCAAAGTTAGCTGCATATGTGTACAGAACGGGTCCGGTTCTGCTTCCGTCCTTATACCATGCATATCCATCCTTATCGAAATACCGAGGATCATATCCCGGCACACCTTTTTCAGCCGCTGTTTCTTTTGAGATATACGGCTGACGGTAACCGAATCCGTCATCGACTGCCCATCCGCGAACACCAAGCTTTTCGTCCATTTCTTCATAAAGGTCGTTATTCAGATATCCACCCTCTACGCCGTAACCGTAGAATGCATACCATTCTGCATTTCTCGGGTCGTTGTTAAACCACTCAATACTTCCCGGTTCGGGAGCCGAATCGATCGGGCGTGCACAGGTGCATTCGCCGCCTGCCTTGACGCTCTCACAGACAAACATTTCGTGATGCTTCTGCAATGCCTGTTCATAGCTCCAGAGCTTTTTGCTTTCCGTCATACCAAGCTCAAAGAACTTGCCAAAATCGTTTGACGGGAAAAGACGTTTACACTCCGGACACTGAATCTTCCACTCACGCGAAAGTGCCTCTGATGAAAATCCGTATTTACTGTACTTGAGCGTAAGGTCTTCTCCGCAATAGCGACAAAAGTTGTTGAGAGGGTCATAGCGTTGTCCCGGGTAATAGAAACGAGGAAGTCCTTCCGGAGCTGCCATATTGTAAATTCTGTCAAGGTTCGTAACGTAAGTATCAGCTTTTGAAATCGCAGCATCGCGCAGCTTCTTTGCCCACGAATATTTCTTCGCGTTCGCTTTTGCATTCTCACGGTCAGCTACCGTGAATATCTGCGGATTTATGCTTGCATCCCAAACGACATTGATTTCAACCGGAGAAACGGATACCTCTCCGATGTTTTTCCATTCAGGATTTATCACAGGGGTGATAACAGCTTTACCGAGTGCTGTTCCGTAAACCGTGCCGTTTTCAGAAATTTCAACAATCTCACTCATTGCTTCATCAGCAAAGCTCCATGTGATATATTCATACGGAACTTTAATGGTTTTACCGCTGTTCATAGCAACAGACAGATTTATATTCGTTCTGTCGTAAACATATATTGTATTTTCATATGAAGCATTAACTCCGAAGGATAAATCTACCCCTGAGGTGTCTTCAACAGTTACGGAAAGGGTTGCACTAAACCTTTTCCCGCCGTATGTGATAATGGCGGTTATATCAGCCTTGCCGTCGCTTACGCCGGATATCTCTCCTTTTTCCGAAACGGTTGCAACCGTTTCATCGCTTGATGACCATGTTATCTTCTGTATATTTTCCGGTTCATAAGCAATTTCTCCGCCGTTCTTATCGTAGAACTTTATAGCAGGGATTATCCTCTCTCCGCCAAGCGTTATAACGGATGTTTCCGCAATGAGCTTTGCTTCTTTCACATTATCACCGGACACCTTCGGCCGGACAACATTAACCGTTAAGGTGTCGCTTTCAAATGTCTTTCCGCGGGCAGAAACGATGGCTTTAATTTCCGCGCTGCCGACTGCTGTTGCAGTAATCACCGTTCCGTCATTTGACAGCGAAACTGCATTATCAGCATTCGAAACGATCTCAAAGTTTTTTATGGTTCCACTTGAAATTATTTTACGATCTTTCTGCTCAAGTCTTACATCAAATGCTAAATCTTCTCCGATTTCGTACGGATTATTTGCGTAAATATACGCGTTGGTAACCCTTGCTTCTTCGCTTACGGTTATTATATTCTCAAATGTATATACACTTCCGCCGAAAATAACATAGCTCTTTACAGTTGCAGTTCCGTTAGAAATCGCTGTAAACTTATCACCGGCATCCGACTGTAAAAGCACAGCTTCTCCATCTCCCAAAAGCATATGATGAACATAAGCATCAGAAGCACCAACAGTTCCCGTCTCCATCAAAGAAACACTTGTGCTTTCACCAACAGCGATATCAGCCTCAGGGAAAGTGACAACTGCCGGAGAAGCAGCAGGGCTTCCTGTAAAATAAATACCTTCAATTTCCAAGCGATATTTTTTGGGGTCAGGAGCTTTCTTACTCAAGCAGGTTTTTACTATCATAAGATACTCTGCATAGCCCGCACTGTAATCAAGTCTTTCATCCGCTACAAACTTACCGATGTTGTTGAGCCTTACAGTTTCTGTCGCAGTGCTGTATAAATCTGCCTCTGCAACGAAATTTTCATCTGTTGTGTAGGTGTCGATAGCTGCTCTTACCGATGAGAAATTCATTGTGTTTTCATACGGAAGCATATAGATTTCCGCACGACCTGCACTCTTTTGTACCTTACCGGATATGTCTATGTTATATGTCCCCGCGGCAGGAATCTTCACCTTAAATGCAACCCAGTCTCCTATTAATCCGCAAAGCTCCATACCTGTAGAGTACTGGGTGAAATACTTTCTGCCCGGTCTGCCTCTGGCGACTGCCGAAACCATGCCCCACGGTCTGACTTTTCCGTAATCAAGGTATGCATAACTGTTAAACTCTTCCTCTGTTATGTCTCTGCCGGCTGTTGTGTCGTCAACAGTTATTCCCTGATTTACGGTCATATCGGAATGTCCTTTAATTGAGAACATATACGCCTGATTTGCATTTGCCCAACGGTTTTCAGCTATGACCTCAACTGTTTTTTCCTTCGAAACAGAAACGCCGTCAAGAGTTCCGGTAACCTTTACCGTTGCCTGTCCTTCAGCTGTTGCATATATATTTCCATCAGTCCCCGCAAGCAAAGCACCGTCCGGATTTCCGTTCTCCGTGATCTCAACGGTGACAATGCCAAGGGTTCCATCTGTTTCCTCATCACCGCTGAACCATTTGACCTTCGGTGAAAGCTTTTCGCCGACGTAAATCTTTTCTGCAAAAGAAACTTCTATATCCGTAAGTGCCTCAACTTCCGGTAATTCGTTCAGCGTAAGGGAATTTATGTACACCTCGCCTGCTTCGTTTGCTACAAGAAGAAGTACATATACATCCGCGTTGAGTGTAATGCTCTTTGCTGTTGCTCCGCTTACATCATTTGTTGCTTCGGTTTCAGCGTACAAATCTGCATTACCAACAACCTTATAATCATCAGTATTCAGATTATCGGCAAAAACAAACTTTTCAAAATTTTGCGCATTTTTTCTTGTGCAACCGACTGTATCATCACTCTCGAATGTACCATAGACAGAACTGTCAGCAAACACATCTACAAGATTAGCGTTACTGCAATTACCAACGCTTACCTTTGTGTTCTGCGGAAACAGATATATGTCCAAATCTGACGTTGCCTCCTTGCAATGCAATGCTTTCACAGTTGCTGTATAGTCTCCGCTTTCGGGAACTTCCAGCTTGAATGCCATCCATTCACCTTTTGTCCCGGCAATAGCTCGTACTCCGGATTTATGATTTCCTACCACAAAATTGCGTCTGGGATCAGATGCAGACACCGCATTGCTGTTTGCAGGGGTAACAAAGCTTGAACCGAGATATGCCCATTCGGTATTTGTAAGAACTGATGTATCGAAATCTTTCTCGGTTGATTTTATGCTTCTTACTCCGGTTTCGGGATGTCCGCGTTCAATCCAGCTTCCGTTGCCGAACGAATACGTATATGAAGCTAAGTCCTCATCCCCTGCCGACACCGCCGGAAAAAGTGATATCAGCATCGCAATTGCAAGAACAAGTGATAATATTTTTTTCATAGGCTCCTCCTGTTTATATCCTATACGAGGGACATGAGACCAAAAAGTCACTGTCCCCCGCTGAAAAGTTTTTTACTGTGCAGTTGTTGCAACAGCATCTGTATAGATAACGTAGAGCTTTTCATCCGTTCCTCTGTAAATGAGGTAGCCGCGTGCATAGACATGTGCACCGTTTAAGTTCGGCTTTGCGCAGAACTGACCGTGACCGTCATCTACGTTGTCATCAACACCGTTTCTCTGTGAAGCCGCCTTCGAACCGTCGGTTGAGCCGATATTGATATCAGTATCGCTTCCGAAGAGGATGCCGGCTTCAACTATTTCTGATGCATTGCCTTTATCGTACTCTATCATATAAGCTCCGTCAACAGGAGTGGAGTCAATAACGACAAGCGGATTTTGGGTGATTTCTTCTGTGCCGAAAGTAATAGTCGGTGTGCCGTTCCACTGATAGAAATCGTAAGATGTTCCATAAGCTACAATATCATCACCGCGTTTCCAGTAAGTTGCTGTGTTGTTATTGTTCTCTACTTTCGTCCCAAAAGTGCCGTAGTTATACTTTGCTACCGCACGGGTGATGCCTTCTGCGACTTCATCATTTGCAAGAAGCTGAGTTGTCGCATTAATCCACCAACCGGAAAACTCTCCGCCGACGAGCCCGTATCCGCTTGTCGGGAGAACTGCTTTACCGTCAGTTGCAGCTATTGTTTCAACATATGCGCCGTTTTCATCCCAGAACTCTACTGCATGGGTTGCCGTTTCCTCCGGTGTTGTGTAAATCGGTGTTAAGTACGTCGGAGACATAATGTTGAATTTGTATTCCGGATCGCTTGATACCCAAACACCGCTGTCTGCAGTACCACGCACCCAACCTGCAAAGTTGGTTGGGTCGGTTACTTTGACGGTTACACTGCTGCCAACCGGGATTTGTGCAGTGTTGTTTGCAGCGATGTTTGTGTAGCTGCCCTCACCAATTTTATACTGAATATCTGCACCTGCCGCGAAGGCAATATTGCCGGAAAGTTCTACCGGGGTATCTTCTTCGGGTTGCTCTGCTTCAGGTTCAGCAGTGAGCGTAAGGGATTCAATGTACACTTCACCTGCTTCGTTTGCTACGAGAAGAAACACATATACTCCTGCGTTGAGAGTAATGTTCTTTGAAGAAGCCCCACTGACAGTTTTTGCTTCCTGAACTTCGCTTTTTAAATTCGCGTTGCCTATAACCTTATAATCATCAGGGTTTATACTTCCATCAAAAACAAACTTTTCGAAGTTCTGCGCGTTCTTTCTTACGCATCCAACTATAGTTTCACCGTCTTTCACGCCTTCGAATGTGCCATGGACAGAAGAATCAGCAAATACATCTACAAGATTTGCGTTATTGAAATTACCCACGCTGACCTTCGTGTCTGACGCGAAAAGATACATATCCAAATCCGATGTTGCATTCTTATCGTGCAAAGCATTCACGCTGACTGAATAGTTCCCGCTTTCAGGAACTTCCAGCTTGAATGCCATCCATTCACCTTTTGTCCCGGCAATAGCTCGTACTCCGGATTTATGATTTCCTACCACAAAATTACGTCTGGGATCTTCGGCTGATACCGCATTGTTGCTTGCAGGGGTAACAAAGCTTGAACCGAGATATGCCCATTCGGTATTTGTAAGAACTGGTGTATCGAACTCTTTCTCGGTTGATTTTATGCTTCTTACTCCGGTTTCGGGATGTCCGCGTTCAATCCAACTTTTGTTACCGAAAGTATACGTTACCGTTGCTGCATCGCCGTCTGCTGCGAAGGCGGTGGGGATAAACGCCGCAATCATCGTGATTGCAAGGATAAGTGATAATAACTTTTTCATGTTGTTTCTCCTCCGATTTTTCGTTTTCGTGAGATCCTTCGGCAGAGCCTCAGGATGACACATACTTTACTTTTATATATTAAATGCCGGAAAGCCGACACATTATTTTTTAAAGCTTTATCGGTTCGTCATATATGATAGTGTGCTTTTCATCCAACTCACGGTACTTATGGCTGTGACCGCAATACCAATGCTTGAATGAAACGTTTTTGTCTATGTACTTTTCAAGCTCGCCAAGTTCCGGACAGAAGGTCGCATCCGGTGGCGTCTGCTCATACTTATGGGTGAGGATATAATCAAACTTAAAATTATTTCTTTTTATTGTTTCATATGCAAGCTTAAGCTCCGGCTCTTCCGGTTCTTCACCCGGATAATACAGCCCAAGCTCGTGCCATACTTTCGATGACTTACATCCACCGAACACAAAAAAGCTTTTCCCCTCTATTTCAAACGCATAACCACGCTTAAGATGAACTATATTTTCTGTAAGGCGATGCACCTTGCCACCGCACCAATCCTCTTCGGGAAAGCTTTTGAGATAGTCGAAATTCTCGTGATTGCCGTCAACAATCGCAATGTTCTTTTTTATCGAAAGAAACCATTCGGTGAAGATTTTGTTTTCCTCTTTATTTCCAAAGCGGAGGCTGACATCACCGAGAACAATGAGCAAATCGTTATCATCGGCTTTTTCTATATATTCATTGAGCCCTTTAAAATCAAGCTTACCGTGAATATCGCTAATCAGATATATCATCGTATCAGCTGCCCCTTCCCGCTTTTAACAAGCTCAACAAAATCATCCACCGTCTTTATTTCTTTATCAGAAAGCATTCCCGACAATGCGTAGTCTTCAAGGCGGTGTGCATCGCTTCCGGCAGTCATATAAAGATTATGTTCTTTTGCCTGGGCTTCCGCCAAATCAGTATAATTTTCATGGCGCGGACTTGAATTGTAAATTTCAAAGCCGTCAATGCAAGAATAATCAGAATATGTTCCGCCGTCACGACGGGGGTGTGCCTGTACTACAAGCACTCCGTTTTCATGCATGATTTTATAAAACTCTTCGTGTGTAACCTTACATATATCGGGGTAGTTATAAAGTATTTCGGGAGTTATGCCATACACGAGATAATCTCCGGGAACGGTTGAAAGATGTATCTCCGCACTCAGAATCACGTTTACTCCGATTTCATCGCCTTTCTCTTTTGCATTGCGATAGCCGAGAAAAAAACGGTCAACGGCATTTTGCCAGCATTCACTGTCGTATCCGTCAAGATATTTCTGAATGAAATGGTCGGTTACTATAACCGTTTTATACCCTGCCTTATGATAAAGCTCTATCATTTCCGCGGCAGAAAGCTTTGCGCACGGGCTTGATTCTGCTGTGTGCAGATGCGTTTCGATTTTATACATTTTCACCACTCCCTTCAACGGCATCATATCTTGCTTCTATTTTTATGCCATTCTTAGGTTTAACGTATATATGCTTGATGATCTTTTCGGGATACGGATTTTTATAGGCTGTTCTGTAAAACATTCTACCGTTCTTCATTTCCGGATATGACGCGCCGAGAACTTCGATATATGACGTTGTGCGCGCTTCTTCCGAACCGCTGTCCGAAGTTTCCGTTTCGCTCGATGAACGGATATTGTATCCGTAGATAATCGGTAAATCCGCTTTTGTTCCGTCCGTATACACAACCTCGTGATGACCTATCAGCCAATCCTCGGGGACGATATATATTCCATCGTAAAACCAAGTGTATGGTTTGAAATAATCGGTCGTGTGAGTAAGCTCAATGATGCTTTTGCCAAGCGATTTTTTATACCGCGCATACAGTTCATCTTTTACCTTCTGCATAACATCCCGGCTCTTATCGAAATCGTAGGCTCCGCTCCAGAAAACATATGCCGTAGAAATCACGTTAAAGTTCTGACCGTTGCGCTGCATATACTGTTCTTCAAAAGAACCCCAGTTGCTGACGAATCCTCCCGGAATGTTTTGGCTTCTTTCACGATAGTCTTTAAGCGACAACACCTGAAAGTTTCCAAAAAACATATCATATCCCATATCAAGAAGCTCCCTCTCAGCATCACCTGAGCACAGCGACCAGTACCAATGGAGCAAAATAACATCTTTCGGAACCTTGCCGGCACATTCCGCAAGGCGAGGAATATCCCAAGCTTCATCACCCGTGCCGCCGTAGCCGTGCATTTCATCACCCGGTCCCGGAAAATAAAGATTATCAAGAAGCTTTTCTGACCAGATAATTGTTCTGACATTCTTCTTTTTCAGATAATCTGAAATTTTTACAATATCTCCAACATACAGATCAACGGGATCTTTTCCTTTACACAACGGGCATTTCCCGAGCGTGTACAGCTCGTCATGTCCGATATTGACATATCGCGGTTTGAACACATCGCAAATCTCATCGATGATGTCGAAAACAAGCTCGTATGTTTTCGGATTAGACGGACAATATGTATCAGGATACATATCCTCGCATCTCTCGTTAAGCTCACGGTGCGCTCTCACGATATAATCACAGTGAGAAAGCGTCGGTACCTCCGGAATAACCTCAAGTCCACGCTCTCTGCAATACGCAATGAGATTTCGCAGCTCAGTCTGTGTTATAAATGAACCTCCGCCGTTGTCAGCATGGATGGAATTCTTTTTCCAGCTATATGTTTCTTTCTGTATTCTTTTTGCTTCATTTGGACTTTGGTGAACCTCGCGGCAAAACTCAACCCATTCCGTGTTAATTTCCGGATGCCGCTTATATTCCATCGCACCGCCGACTTCAATCATAATTGCATTATACTTATAGTATACAAGCAAATCAACCATTCGCTTAAAGTCGTCAAAATTCTCTTTTCCCGGTATAAATACGCGATATCCGCGCACTTTTTTATCGGGATAATCAAACAGAAGCATTTCACAGACATTTCCGCTTTCAATAAGCTGCTTTAATGTCGAAACGGCATAAATGAGACCTTTTTCAGTAATCGCAGAAAGAATTACATCATCCTGTGCGATTTCAATTGCATACGCTTCATCATCTTCAGAAAAAGCTTTCCCAACAACAGTTTTTACTCTCTCGGGCATCCCGACAAGGAGTCTGATTTTCATTTTTTTGCCCGCAAATCCGCATTCTTTTAAAACTACTTTTACATATTCTGATGCATAACATTCTGTATCAGAAACAACAGCTGAATCTTGAGAAATGCAAAACGGATTTCCCGATGTTTTTACATAACGAAACTCAAAAAACATATTTTCCATTTCCGGCATTCTTTCACCGCCTTATACATAAAGCAAAGTTTCTGCTCCATTTGAAACAGCGCCTATTCTGCAGTCCGGATTTTCTTCAATAAGCTTATCTATAACCTTTTGCAGATCTTTTATATATGCATGCTCTGTTTTGCTGATTCTCATTTCTTCGGGAGTTACGCCATCTCCAACGGTTATAAGCCGTCTTCTGCGTCTCAGCTTTGCCATTCCGTTTCCTACTGCAATAGAGAGCGGATCTATCTCGAACTTTTCTCCGCGTATGCAGGCGTTTACCTTTTCATCACCGTTGTCATCTCCCATACACTCGGCATAGCCGGGATGCGGGCCCATTCCTTCGTAATTCGGGCTGACAAGAACGAGCGTGCCGCCCTTATCGCTCATAAAAGCAGGCTCTGCGGCAAACATCGCCTTCGGCGACTGCCAAAAGTCCTGGTCGGCAGGATGCGAGCTTGTTATCATTATATCAGCTTTTTCCTTTACCTGATAGCCTATAACGCGTTTTCCCCGTTGTACACCTTCACGCTGCGCCTTTATATAGTGACCGGATACAACATCTGCTATCTCAAATTTTGAGTTGAGAACAACATTTATTATAAAATCAAGACCTATGCTGTCTACCCAGCCTTCCATCATCTCACGCACAGGCGTGCAATCAAGCCCGAAAAGCGGTTCATCGTAAAGGGATGCTTTGAGGTGGAAGTACGAAACCGTTTCCTCTCCGGCAATTCCGGGAAAAAGAATCTTTCCTCCTCCACCCCATCCCATTACAGGATGAGGTAGAAGGCAACCTACGCCTATATGTATATCTGTTTCCATAACAGCTTTCGTCGCCATTATGTCAACTCCCTCGGGTGTTTTTCCGACATACACAAGCCCCTCCGGCTTTTTAAACTCTGAGTTTATTACCTCATAGCGGTCATACACGTCATCACCCACGCGGCGGCGAAGCTCTTCCTCCGTCATATAACGGTGGCTGCCGAGAGCCGCAACAATGCGGATATCCTCCGGTTTTGCACCTGCCGCTTCAAGGCGCGGCAAAAGAAGCGGAAGAATTACCGACTGCGGTGTCGGGCGGGAATCATCGTCTATTATAACCGCTATTTTCTTGCCCGGTTTTACTATCTCGGACAACGGCGGTGTTCCTATCGGATTGTCAATCGCGTTTTCTATCGCTTCGCGAAGATTCTCAAGTGCCGGAGTGAATTCCGGATCCATCATCCCGATAAAGTTTTTATCAGGTATTTCAAAGCTTACCTTTTCGTGTCCGTAAGGAAGTGTTACTTTCATTTTCTCACCTACTCAAGACCGAGCTTTGCGCGGACAGCTTTCTTTATAAGTGCTTTGCGCTCTTCATATTCTTCGTCTGTGAGATATATTCTCTCCTCGGGGTCGGGGAACATAACAAACGTCGTACCCCAGCCGAGCTTCCCCTCGTACTTCGGGCAGATGGTATAATGAACGTGGCGGCAACAGTCGCCGTAAATCCCATAGTTTATCTTGTCTGCGCCGAAAAGCTCTTTTATCGTTTCTGCAAGTGCGCAGACATCATCCATATAAAGGTCGCGCTCCGCTTTCGGGATTTCGTAGATTTCTTCATAATGATCTTTAAACATTATCGTGCATCTGCCCGGCAGTGTCTGATCCTTACAGAGAAAAATCTTTGATGCATTTAAATCGCAGATTTCAAAGAGAAGCTCGCGAAAGCTCTCATCGCGGTCACAATAATAACAGCCTTGTTTTTTCATTTCTATCACCTTTCTGTCTTACAATTTCACAACATCCATCAGTTTTCTTGTCTTATATGCGCCGTTTGTGAAGTCAGGTATTTCAACAGGCGCACCGCCTTTAGCAATAGACTGCTCTGAAAGATACGCAATCGACATCCAAGCTGCCGCGTCATATACATCTATCGGCATTTCGCGTCCGGTACGCAGACATTCACAGAAGGTTTCAAATTCAAAGAAATCTATTCCGCCGTGTCCCTCTTCAAGCTCGGTTGGGTCTTTTCCCTTCCATATTTCCGGAAGATATTCGTCGTAATACTCTTCGGCGTTGTTTATGTATTTCTTTATAAAATCGAACGGATAGAATATTTCCTCGCATTTTCCGTCTTCTACAACCATATTGGCATCCATGTTATACATTCCCCGGGTTCCCCGAACGGTAAGCTCACGCGAATAGTGTGCAGGAAGCGTTGTATCAAGTTTTAAGCTTATCATCTCTCCGCTCTCACAGGTGATTAGGGTTTCAACAATATCTCCCTGTGCAAATTTTCTGCCATGAAGCTCCGAAAGCTCAGTTTTTTCCTTAACATATTCAGAAAGTCCGAACGCCCCCGATGCACGTGAAACGAGAGACACCATACGGTTTCCGCGGTTTATGCCGAGAATTTTTGCAATCGGCCCGAGGTCATGAGTCGGATAATTATCCCGGTTGCGGGTTGAATATTCTTCAAGGCGATAATGGCGCTTTATGTTGCCGGTTGCAATCTCCTCGCGCAGATCGTGGCGGTATGCACCATGGCAATATACCACTCGACCAAAAACGCCGCGCCTTGCAAGAGAAAGGGCAAGAAGCTCTTCACGACCGAAGCAACAATTTTCCATAAACATAAACGGAGTTTTTGTCCTTTCCTGCACTTGGATGAGCCTTCTGCATTCTTCTTCGTTGTATGCTCCGCCGACTTCCATCGCAACGGCAATTCCACGCTCCAACGCATCAACCGCAACATCTATATGCTGTTTCCAGCCCGTTGCCACAAGCACTGCATCCGGCTTTTCCTTTTCAAACATCTCAATGTGGTCTGTATATTTTACCGGACGAAGTCCTGTACTTTGCTCAACCTCGGAGCAGAGGGCTTCTGCTTTATCTTCATATGGGTCGCATCCGGCAATTATCTCTGTGCCCGTAGCCTTCGGTATAGCATTTTTTGCCAAAAATACAGCTCGGTGCCCTGCGCCGCAAATTGCGAATCGGATTTTCTTCATAGTATCTTCCTCTCTGATTTGTACACTAAAATTATATAAAATTAAAAAACAAAAAACAATGTCAATTCTTGACATACAAAGCAAAAACCTATGTGTTTTTTAGACACGCTATTGCAACGGAGCTTGTCTTATGATAGAATAAAGCAAGAAAGCAGGGTGTGTGAAATGAACGCTGAGAGAAAGAACAAAAGAATATTTTTCAATGAGCCATGGGATAACTATTTTAAGCTGAGAAACATCGGTTACCACGACTTTCACATTATAAAACCGACAAAGTTTGCAAGGATATACGACTGGACCTCTTTGCATTACGTCGTAAGCGGAAAAGGCACACTTATAATACGAGACAAAAAATACCGTTTGCGCGAAGGTGATTTTTTCTACATTCCCGCAAACGAGCCTACAACATATTATTCAGATGATAAAGAACCGTGGAGCTATTACTGGATTTCTTTTTCAACCTCTTCAGGTTTTAAAATAGCAGACAGCTTGAATTTGAGCGCAGAGTCACCTAAATTGACTGCTAAAAATCCAATAAAAGTGACAGAACTGTTTGACAAACTTTTTTCACTTGAGAGTTCCCCAACAGAGTTTTGTTATTTTACCATCTCTATGATAATGCAGCTTCTTGCCTCCGAAGCAACACACCCTGCTTCGCCTATTCCACAAAAAGTCTCACCGCAAAAAACAATTGCGACAATAAAGAGGATTATTGAACTCAATCACACAAACCCGAATTTCAATATAAAAGAAATAGCACCTGTCATGTATCTAAGTACAAGACAGGTGGACAGAATTTTTAAAGATGAAACCGGAATAACACCGCGGGCATATCTCACAGAGGTCAAGCTCCGCCATGTGACAAAGCTTTTGGAGAAAGGAGACTATAAGGTGAAGGATCTCTGCCGGTTGGCAGGATTTTATGATGAATTTCAATTTATGAAAATTTTCAAGGCAAAGTTTGGAATGACCGTTAAGGAATACAGAAAACAATATACTGAAAATAATGAAACGAGCGGATAAAAAAATAAGATGCTCCGATGTGATTTCACGGTTATATATCACATCGGAGTTTTTTGTTAATTTATGTATTAATTATTTCTTTTTTCCTCTGTTCTGCAAATTGCAGTATTTCTTCGGCATTCTTTAGCGTGGTTTCGCTTATGGAAGAACCTCCGGTTATTCTGGCAATTTCTTCTGCTCTTCCCATCTTATCAAGCGGAATTATATCGGTGAATGTTCTGCCGTCGTGTTCCCTTTTTTCGATCTTGAAATGATTATCAGACATAGCTGATATCTGAGCAAGATGGGTTACGCAAAGCACTTGCTTCTTTTCGGATAATTTATAAAGCTTTTCGGCAATATGCTGAGCTGCACGTCCGCTTACTCCGGTATCTATCTCATCGAAAATAAGAGTGTTGACATAATCATTTTCATCAAGGACATTTTTTAATGCCAGCATTATTCTGGAAAGCTCACCACCGGAAGCGATTCTTTCAAGAGGCTTTTCAGGCTCTCCCAAATTTGCCGCAAGAAGAAATTCAACCGAGTCGTATCCGCGCTCATTCAGTTGCTCGGTCTTCGTTACTCGGGCATAGAATTTCGCATTTTTCATATCAAGCTCAGAGAGCTCTTTCATAACACAAGCCTCAAAATTTGATGCCGCTTTTTTTCTCGCATTGTATAATTCATCTGCAAGCGCAAAGGCTTGTGCTTCCAATTTTTCTATTTCCGCGTCAAGTGCAATAAGACGCTCCTCGGAAAATTCTATCTCGGAAAGTTCTTTTTTTGCATTTTCGAGATACAAAAGCATATCCGAAACTGTGTTTCCGTATTTTCTTTTAAGCTTATGGATGATATCAAGCCGCATCTCAACGGCGTTTGCATCATTTTCTGAAAAATCAAAGCGCTCAACCGAATTTCTTAATTCATCGGCTATATCGGTTGCCGTATAATACAGCTCGGAAACTGTACCCGATATTTCAGAAAATTTTTCTGACAACCCCGAAATAGCTTCCAACGCTTTAGATGCAATGAGTAACGCAGAGCAGACACCCGGAAAATCATCAGAGCCGGCAAAGGCGTTGTTAGCCTCGGAAATTCGCTCAATAATTTTTACACTTTCTCTGATGAGTTTTTGTTTCTCCAACAGGTGAACATCTTCGTCCTCTACAAGCTCCGCTCCTTCCAGCTCTTCAATTTGAAATTTCAACATTTCAACCTGACGTTCTTTAGCATTTTCGTCAATATCGAGCTTGTTTCGCTCTGCCTTTTTTTGGATGAGCGCATTGTATATGTCGGCATATTTCTTCATGCATGCATCATATTCAGCAGAAGAAGCATATCTGTCAATAAAAACGGGATGAGATTCGCTGTCTAAAAGCTGTTGACTATCATGCTGACCGAGTATATTTATAAGTAGTGCACCGAATGACCTTAACAGCGATGCAGTAACCGGTCTGCCGTTGATTTTTGCGCTGCTTTTTCCATCAAAAGAGATTTCCCTGAAAATATGAACTTCAGTGTCATTGCTGTTATTGAAACTGTTATCAACCAGCCAACTATATACATCTTGTGTACAATCATCAAAAACAGCACTTACGAACGCTTTTGCAGTGCCGTGGCGGACTACATCCCTTGTGGTACGATATCCCAAAACAGCCCCGATAGAATCAATGATTATTGATTTTCCGGCACCGGTCTCGCCGGTGAGAACATTAAATCCTTTTTGAAATTCGATATCACAATGCTCAATGACAGCTATGTTCTCTATATGAAGCTGTTTCAACATTTACATCATCCTCCGTTTATGCAAAATAGTTTATTTAAGCATCTTGGACAGATTTTTGCAAAAATCTTCTGCTGCTTCTGTTGTGTGAAGAACCAAAAACGCAGTATCGTCTCCTGCCAAAGTTCCCACAACATCACCCCACTGCATAGAATCAATTGTTGAACACGCAGCAGATGCAAGTCCCGGCATCGTTTTCAAGACAACAATATTCTGTGCATTATCATAAGAAAGCACACTTTCTCTGAATATGGTAATCAACCGGTCCGAAAAGCCGTAATCTGTTGCAGAGCGGGACACCACATATTTGCTTTTTCCGTCAGAAGAGACAGCTTTAATGAGCCTTAACTCCTTTATATCTCTTGAAACAGTTGCCTGCGTAGCGTTAAAACCTTCTGAATTCAAAAATTCAGTAAGCTCTGCCTGAGTAGAAATATCGTACTTTTCAATGAGCTTAAGTAATACTGACTGTCTTTTTGATTTCATTTAACTATATCTCCTATCCGAAAGTTTACTATAAAGAACATCGTAAAAGTTTGTATTTTTAACATGTATTAACCTTGTCACCTTTTCTGAGGTTCTGATAGTCAGGATATCTCCGTGCCTCAACTCAAACCCTGAATCCCCGTCTACACTTACGCATATGGCAGCGTTCTGCGGATTTTGCGGAACTATATTAATAACCCTTTTATACGACAGAACAATGGGTTTTGCCGTAAGTGCATGAGTGCAAACAGGTGTAATTGTGATATTACGCGACATAGGATCTATTATAGGACCCCCGGCAGAAAGAGAATATGCAGTTGATCCCGTGGGAGTAGCAATAATTACACCATCACCGCTATAACGCGAAATAAACATATTATCGGCATATATGTCCATATCTGCAGTCATTATTATTCCGGTTTTTAATACAACTGCATCATTCAAACCGATTTTGTTATACAAAACGTGATCGTTTCTTTTCACAGAAACATCTATCATCATACGTTCTTCAACTTTATAATTTCCGTCAAGAATATTTCTCAGATAACTCAATTCATTGGATTCAAGCTCTGCCATATACCCGATTCTGCCTATGTTGATACCGAGCACAGGCACACCTATATCTGCAACTCTGTTTGCTGTATGCAGCAGTGTTCCGTCACCGCCGAAAGAGATAATCATTTCCGCACTTTTGGCGGCGCTATCAAAATCACAGATTTGTGCGCCGGTTTCCGATGCGTCCGGAATTTCTCCGGAAATGAATGTCTCAACACCGTTTTCCTTCAAAAACGCTGCAACTTTTTTTGTGCAATCAAGATTAATATCTCGCAACGGATTTGGGTTGAGCAATATTTTTTTCATGCTGCATCTATCCTTTCAATGCGCTGTGTGCATCATTAACAACAGTATCGATATCAATATCAGCTTTTATATTTGCATCACACGATAAGCTTCCCAAAAATTCGATGTTGCCTTCTGGTCCGGTTATCGGTGAAAAAGTCACACCACAAACAGAAAATCCTGCACTCTCGGCATTTTCAATAAAGTGAGCAATAACCTCCTTGTGTACTTCCGGATCTCTTACGACTCCTTTTTTGCCCACTTTTTCTCTTCCCGCTTCAAACTGCGGCTTGATAAGACAATAAACATTGCCCTCTTTCCCCATTAAAGCTCTCACTGCAGGCAAAACCAATTTTAGCGAAATAAAAGAAACATCTATTACAGCGAGCTCAATAACATCCGGTATCTGCTCGTGTGTAACATACCGGATGTTTGTTCGTTCCATACAAACAACTTTGGGGTTGTTTCTTATTTCCCACGCGAGCTGCCCATAACCGACATCAACAGAGTAGAGTTTTTTTACTCCGCGTTTTAAAAGGCAATCTGAAAAACCGCCGGTTGATGCGCCTACATCAATTGCAATTTTCTCAGAAACATCAGCTTTGAAAAAATCAAGGGCCTTTTCTAACTTTAATCCACCTCTGCTGACGTAAGAGTTCTCGTTATTTCTGACTTCTATGTCAATATCACACGGAAAAGATTCTCCGGCTTTATCTGCTTTCTGTCCGGAAATAAAGACACAACCGCTCATAATTATTGCTTTTGCTTTTTCGCGACTTGGTGCAAGTCCGCGTTCTGTTAATAAAATATCAAGTCTCTTTTTCTCAATCAATTATCGCACACCTCCAAAATCGCTTTCAAAATCCCATCTGCATCAATTTCCAAAGCTTTATACAATTCTTTCAGTTCTCCATGTGTTGTAAAGGAGTCGCCTGAATTCAATGCTTTTATACGGCAATTAATTCCGTTAAATGCCGTCAAAGACGAAATCCGCTCGCAAACCGATCCGTGATGAACTACATCTTCCACAACGATAAGTTTTCCTGTTTTTTGCACAGACTGTAGTACCTCGGTTGCATCAATTGGTGAAATAACATTGATTTTAATTATTTCGCACGAGATTCCGAGCTTTTCCGCTTTTTCACATGCATCAATAACGTTATTAATCAAAATTCCATAGCTCAAAAGCGTTACATCTTTGCCTTCTTTTAATAGTACACTTGAGTTTTTCTCTAAAAAAGTATCATCGGTAAAAATTCCTTCTGCGCCTCGTGGGTATCGTAGCGCAACCGGACCTGCTTTATTTATTGCAACGTCAAGCATACTGCGCAATTCAGCGAAGTTAGAAGGTGCGAACAAGGTCATTCCCGGAATAGCAGATAGATACGAGACATCAAATACGCCGTGATGCGTTTCACCATCTTCCCCAACAAGGCCTGCTCTGTCTACCGCAAAAATTATATGCTGGTTAGATATAGCAACGTCATGGATTAGCATATCGTACGCTCTTTGCAGGAAGGTTGAATATATCGCACATACAGGAAGCATTCCCTGAGCCGAAAGGCCTGCAGCCATAGCAACTGCGTGCTCCTCTGCAATCGCAACATCAAAGAAGCGTTCCGGATACTTTTCAGCAAATCCGGAAAGGCCTACCCCGGAAGTCATTGCTGCCGTTATTGCACAAATCGATGTGTTTTGCTCTGCATACCCAAGCATTTTTGAGCCAAAAACAGAAGAGAATGTTTGATTTGAATTCACTTGAACTCCGGCATCAACATTAAACTTTCCCACACCATGATAAACTTCAGGTTTGGATTCCGAATGCTTATACCCTTTTCCTTTCGTTGTTGTTACATGAATTACAACAGGTCTTTTCAAATCGCGCGCAAGTTCAAAAAGATACACCATATATTTAATGTCATGACCGTTCGCCGGACCAAGATAGGTAAATCCCATATCTTCAAAGAACAACGAAGGTATAAACATGTTCTTTAAGGCTTTCTTTATTCCGTGAATTCCATTGTCTATACAAATACCGACTTTTGATTTTTTAATTATTCGACGGTAAACATCTTTGAAATGAAGATATTTGCGCTTCAAACGAAGCTTTGCCAGATAATTCGTCATTGCCCCAACGTTTTTTGCAATCGACATTTCATTATCATTTAAAATAACGATCATCGGTTCTTTACTTTGCCCTGCATCACTTAAAGCTTCATAAGCCATTCCTCCGGTAAGAGCACCATCTCCTATGACGGAAACAACAGAATAATCCTGACCGCATAAAGTTCTTGCACGTGCCATTCCCAATGAAATCGACACCGAGTTTGATGCATGACCTGAAACACAAGCATCGTGAACACTTTCAGAAGGACGACAAAAGCCGGAAAGACCTTTGAATTTGCGTAGGTTTTCAAATCCAACTTTTCTTCCCGTCAATATTTTGTGAACATACGATTGGTGCCCCACATCGAAAATAAGTCTGTCGCGCGAGGTATCAAAGACTTTGTGCAAAGCAAGCGTTAATTCAACGATCCCTAAATTAGACGCCAGATGTCCACCGGTTTTTGCAATATTCTGTATCAAAAATTCTCTTATTTCTGAAGCTACACACTCAAGCTCAGCGTAAGAAAGGTCTTTGATGTCGTTTGGAGAGTTGATTTTATCAAGCAAACCCATAATAAAAACCCTCTGTTAATTTTATTATTTATCTCGTGTTAAAAGCATATAAGCTAACCATGCCAAGAATTCACCGTCAGGCAGTTTTTTTGCAGAAAGCACAGCTTTTTCCGTGAGTTCTTCAAGTCTTTTCTTGCACGCATCCAAACCAAGAAGTTTAACAAAAGTAGCTTTACCGCTAACTTCATCATTTCCGACATCTTTTCCTATAACGCCTGCATCGCCTTCTACATTCAAAATATCGTCCTTAATTTGAAAAGCGAGACCAACGTTAGATGCATAATCTTCTGCAAGGCTTATGTGTGCAACCGACGCTTGTCCAAGAATGCAGCCGATTTTCGCAGCAGCTTTAATTAATGCACCTGTTTTCATATCCTGAAGCTGTTCAATTTCGTCGACATTGAGAGAACGGTGTTCTCCCTCCATATCTATTACCTGCCCACCGATCATTCCGTCCGCGCCGGAAGCAGAAGCAAGGCACCTTAAAGCTTTCAACACAATGTCAGAATCAAGGTTGTTCGCATTGTTCAAAATATGCTCGAATGCACGATTTAACAGTGCATCTCCGGCAAGCACAGCAACAGCTTCTCCGAAAACCTTATGGTTTGTCGGCTTTCCTCTCCTTAAATCGTCGTCATCCATACACGGAAGATCATCGTGAATCAAGGAGTATGTATGAATCATTTCAAGTGCAACAGCAAATGGCATTGCATCATTAACGGACACACCGAAAATGCGCGCAAATTCAAGAAGCAGTACCGGACGTATTCTTTTGCCCCCCGCATCAAGACTGTACTTCATAGCATCAAAAATCTTTCCATAAAGACAATCTTCTTGCTTTATAGCGTTGTGTAAAACTGCATTTATTTCATCACAGTAAGCCTCAAATTTTATTTGATTACTCATTAACCTTCCTCCGCAACAAAAGGCTGTTCCTGAGGAACTGCACCTTTCACAAGTAAAGTAACTTTTTGTTCTGCATCATCAAGCATTTTAGAACAATTTTTAATCAACGAAGTTCCCTCTTCAAAGAGAGCAAGCGCCTCGTTAAGCGGCGCATCTCCTTTTTCCAAAAGACGAACGACTTCTTCCAGACGTTTTATTGAACTTTCAAACGTGTTTTTCTCAGACATTGCCATTTCTCCTTTATATCAATCCACAGTACATTTTATACTACCATCAGAAACTCTTACTTCGAGTTTTTCTCCTGTTTCTGCATCGGAAACTTTTTTTATAATTTCACCATTAGCATTTGAGACGATAGAATATCCACGTGAAAGAACCTTGAGCGGGCTCATTGCATCAAGAGCGGCTACAAGTCCGGCAAAACTCTCTCTCGCTCTTAAAATTTTTTTGCCTGCTGCAGATGAAAGCTTTTCCGCGATGAAATCCAGATTGAGTCTGCGTTCCTGATAAAACATCCACGGACTTTTCATTATATTCTTTTCAGAAATATTCTTCACCAATTCTTTATTGAATGCGATCTTGGATACCAGATGTGAATATATCCGATTTCTATAATCATTAATATTTTTTCGAAGCGAGATTGAATCCGGAACGGCAATTTCCGCAGCATTTGACGGTGTTGCAGCACGAACATCGGCAACAAAATCGGCAATCGTAACATCAGGCTCGTGACCAACTGCAGATATCACAGGTATTTTTGATGAATAAATTGCTCGCGCAACCCGTTCGTCGTTAAACCCCCATAAATCCTCGATTGAGCCTCCACCTCTGCCTGTTATTATGAGGTCGGCTAAACTATGCCGGTTTACATATTCAATCATTTCGCAAATCTCACCCGGAGCATCGGGTCCCTGAACCAACACCGGACAAACTACAACATCAGCAATAGGATAACGAGCTTTTAAAATCCTTAAAACATCTCTCACCGCAGCGCCTGTAGGAGAGGTTATTACTGCAATTTTAGAAGGATAATCAGGTAACTGTTTTTTCTTATCCAGAGAGAATAATCCCTCATCGCCCAAACGTTTTTTCAGCTGTTCAAATGCAACATACAATGCACCTACTCCGTCAGGAATCATATCACTTATGTATAATTGATATTGTCCATCTCGCGGGAAAACACTAACGCGCCCTTTGGCAATAACCTTCATCCCGCTCTCAGGACGAAAATTGAGCTTTCCTGCATCATATTTGAACATAACCGCCCTTATTACCGCATTTTCGTCTTTTAAAGTCATATAGTGATGTCCGGAGGAATGAAACTTATAGTTAGAGATTTCTCCCCTGACGTAAACACCGGTCAAATTTGGGTTGGAGTCGAACATACCTTTCAGATATTCGTTCAATTCGGTGATAGTACATATTTTAGCCATTGCTCTATCCTTTTCTGACAACGCTTCCAAGAACGCCGTTTATAAAAGAAACAGTTTCGGCAGAATCATATTTTTTTGCAATCTCCACAGCCTCATTTATAGCAATTTTCTCAGAAACCTCATCAAGATATTTGCACTCAAAAATTGCAACTCTCATTATAGCCATAGCAATTTTTGAAATTCTGTTCAGATTCCATCCGACAGAATATTTTTTTATAAGGTCATCTATCTCGGTTTTATTCTCAGCAACACCACTTACAACAGCCGATATATAAGGGTGCTGTGCCTCACCTACCTGTGAATAGATATCGGTGTCATCAGACACACTTTTTGCAAACTCATCACTTAAAAAATATTGCAAAGCTTCGTTTCCATTCTCGGTGTTAAAGCTGTAGTCATACACAATATGTATCGCTACCTCGCGTGCAGCTTTTCTGCTCATTTGAAATCCTCCATTTTTCATGTCATATGTAAACTGTTATAACTATAATATCCCGATTAAGCTCTAAAGTCAATCGGTACATCATAAATTTTTCATTTTTTCTAAATAAGAGCGGCAATTGCCTCCCTTATGTTCTTTGCAAACAAAACTTCGAGTCCTTCCGGAACAACTATTTCTTTCGCATTTTGTCTTGGTGCAACACAACGCTTGAATCCAAGCCGTTTAATCTCATTTATTCTTTGCTGTGGAGCTGAGACCGAGCGGATTTCCCCTGTTAAACCAATTTCTCCGAAAGAAGCCAGATCACAAGGCAACGGCTTATCACGGCAAGCTGACGCAACTGCAAGCAAAGTCGGCAAATCAGCTGAAGTTTCATCTATCTTGAGCCCGCCGACTACATTAATGTATGCGTCATAATTTCCCATTTTAAATCCGGCACGCTTTTCTAAAACTGCTAACAGCAAAGCTGAGCGGTTATAATCAATTCCGGAACTCATACGTCTTGCCGTGCCGTACGCTGTTGCAGCAACAAGAGCCTGAATTTCTGCCAGTATTGGGCGAGTGCCTTCCATCACACAAGCCACACAAGTTCCGGGAACATCAGTGGGTCTGCCTTCAAGAAGAGCTGCTGACGGATTCTTAACCTCAACAAGCCCTTTATCAAGCATTTCAAATACGCCAATTTCATTTGTTGAACCGTATCTGTTTTTCGCTGCTCTCAGTATCCTGTACGAATTATTCTTTTCGCCTTCAAAATACAGAACGCAATCAACCATATGTTCAAGAACCTTTGGTCCTGCAATATATCCGTCCTTATTCACGTGGCCCACAACAAAAACTGTTATACCCTTTCCTTTTGCGAGCTCCATACATTGCAAAGTGCATTCCCGCACTTGCGATACACTTCCTGGAGTTGAGGTAACCTCGCTTTTATATACTGTCTGAATGGAATCGATTATCATAATTTCGGGAGAAATACGTTCAGCAACAGAAACTATATCATCCATATCTGTTCCTGCATAAACAAAAAGATTTTCCGGATTTACCCCCAATCTGTTTGCTCTGAGCTTCAGTTGGCGTACAGACTCTTCTCCAGATATGTAAAGTACTTTAGATTTACAACATAACTTCTCGCAAATTTGCAACAATATTGTAGATTTGCCAATCCCGGGTTCTCCACCTACAAGAACAAGCGATCCCGAAACCGCACCGCCGCCAAGAACACGATTAAGCTCACCCATTCCGGTATCAAATCTCAATTCATCCTGCACACTTATTTCTTGTATAGAGGCAAGCGTTCCTTTTTGCTCTTTGCTTTCAATGGTATTTCCTCTTTTTTGCGGTACAACATTCATTTCACTTAATGAATTCCACGCACCGCAAGCAAAACATTTCCCACTCCACTTTGGAAATTCGTTTCCGCATTGATTACAAACATATACAGTTTTTTGTTTCATTTGTAACTCACATCACATTTCTTTTTTATATTCAAAAAACCCCGACGCAATACACATAGCAAGCTTCATTCTATACGATTCATCATTTAACAAAACCAGTTCATTCGGATTCGATAAAAAGCCACACTCGACAAGTATTGCCGGGCACATAACCTTTTTTAACAAGAAAATGCTTTTATCTGCAATCTTTTCTTGGCGTGTGTTAGAATTATCTATGCCATGTTTCAAAGACGATTGAACTCGTTTTGCTAAAAATCCACTTTTAATATTATTTTCGGAATAAAAAACCTGAGCACCTGAGCATCGTACATCTTGCGGAAAGGAATTCTGATGAATGCTGATAACCGTCGCATTTGAATTTGACAAGATTTTTTCCACACGTTTCTCTAAATCCGCAACTTTGCGTTTTCGTAAAGAAGTCGAAGTGTTCTCCCCCAACGAAATATCCTCTCGCCGAGTCATATCAGTGTTAACTCCATGTAAATTGAAAATCATCTCAAGTTTCTGTGAAACATCGAGATTTATATCTTTTTCAAAATAAATTTTTTCCCCTATAGCACCGCCGTCTTCTCCGCCGTGTCCAGGATCAATTATAACTGTTTCGGGATAAAAGTACGAGGAAACCTCTATGTCTGTAATAAATTTATGCCGTTGAAATATCATTAGCAACAAAAAAACTACAATAATACAACTTATACAAAAGAACCTTTTGAACATTTAAAATCCCTCCACTAATTCTTATGGAGAAATTTTAAAATTATTCTCTATCTGTTATCTTCAGTATTTTTATATAAAAAGTATTTTTTAAACATATATCCCTTTATTCCCATAATATATCCGATTTCAGAAAAAACAGGAAGAAAAAAAGGAAAAGCGAGATTAAGCAGAGGCTTCTCATTCACAAGTAAATACAATGATGAATATGGCAACTGCCAAAATCGATTAAGAGATGTAAATATATCGACGCCTAATACATCATACACATCAAAAATTCCGCTTTCTGCACAGCATGCACCAACGGCGAGTATAAAACCCGGAATTGATGCGATGAGTCCTGCCCAAAAACCTCCGAACCAAGCCTGCTTAATAAAACCGGCTCTCATTTTATTTCCGGCTGAGACTCCACGATGCCAGGAGTCTGAATATGTAATTGAAAAGTATACAGAAACAGAAAGAACAAGCTGCAAGACCGGTATACCTGTTGAACTGAAGAAGTTTATAACATTCGTTACGACAAGCGATATCAGCAATGCAAAAAGATGATCAATCAAAAGACTTCTCGCATGTATAAATATTCCCGGAAAACTTTTTTCCATTTGCTCTTTACCTCTTTTGTTTATAGTTATTTACTTTTTCCAACTCTTCATACATTTTCAGATAGCTTTCATACCTCGAACGGTTAATCTGTTTTTCTTCAACTGCTTGTATAACAGCACATCCATCTTCTTTGGTATGAGAACAACCTGTAAATCTGCAATTATCCTTAAATTCAGAAAAATCCGGAAAAAGGACTGCAAGATTATCTCTGTTAACTTCATTTTTCGAAATAATATCAAAAGCAGAAAAACCCGGAGTATCTGCAATCCACATTTGTTCTGAAGGTTTTAAAATTTCCACCTGTCTTGTTGTATGCCTGCCTCTTCCTATTTTATCATTTATTTCTCCGGTTTCAAGTTGTGCAGTCGGGAAAACAGCGTTTATCAATGTTGATTTTCCGACCCCTGAATTTCCGGTCAAAGCAGTCAGTTTCCCGTTCAGAAACACGCAAAACTCATCTATGCCTTCTTTGCGTTTTGCGCTTACCCTGAAAACCTGCACTCCGGCTTCTTTATAGATATCAAAAAATTCGTTTCCGTTATCCTCGTCGCACTTATTGATAACAACGGCAACCTCGATTCCTTTCAACACGGACATCGCACATATTTTATCTATAAAATATGTGTCAGTTCGAGGGGGCGCTTTTGAGATAACAATCGCAATTGCATCAATATTGGAAATCGGGGGTCTTATCATAATATTCTTACGTTCATGAATGTCAAGGAGATATCCTTCAGAATCATTTCGAAGGCTTATATCTACAATATCACCAACATACGGTATTACCCCAAGCTTGCGGAACTTACCCCGAGCTCTGCATGTAATAACACCTATATCAGTATCAACGTAATAAAATCCACCAATTCCTTTTAAAATTCTTCCACTCTTCGTTTTTTCTGTCATATTATTTAAAATCTATCGGGATTTCCTGCCGAAGAACATCGTTTATGTAAACACAAACAGTTGCTTCACCGTTACCGGTAAGTGAAACATCGACAGATCCATCTGTTCCTTTATGTGTTTTTTCATATTGGGTCGTTCCGTTTACGGTAATTTTCACGACAAAGCTCTCCGGTTCCGTAGGCAATCGAATTGAACGCGTTATTTCAATATTTTCGTTTTTATCAACCGTAACCGGAGTTGAAACATCAGATTTTGTTTCATCTTTTTGTTGGTGCTCATCAGTGTTAGGTGTGGTTACGTCCGGCTTTTTTTCCTCAGGTCCCAAACTTATTGTGAACCCAACAGAAGTCCCCTCAGGCTTTGATTCACCGGCTTGAATCTCCTGTCCGATTACAGTTCCTTTTAAAGCGGTATTGCTATGCTCGTATCCAACATTCCCTTTTTCAAGATTTGACGCAGCCAAGGACTCTATCGCTTTGATTTCTGTCAATCCGTAAAGATTTGGAACTAATACATCTTTTTGTTCTTTTCCAAGACTTATATAAAGTATGACAATATCATCTGACGAAACACTGTTCCCTGCTTCCGGTTCTGTTTTAATTACACAGCCTTCAGCAGTATCATCTGCTTTTTCGCGTTTTACGGTATAAACCACCCCTTCGCGATCAAGTATGATCTTAGCTTGCTCCTCACTCATATCTGTTAAATCGGTAAGAACCTGCATTCCGGAGTTCTTTCCTTTACTTAAAGTAACGTATATTTTTCCGGAAGTACTTGCTTCATTTTCTTTTGGATGCTGTTTTATAATTTCTCCTTCCTCATATTCATCGCTATATTCACGAACTTCTTCATCTGTCTCGATAATTTCAAACTCGTTGTATCTTTTTCCGGCTTCTTCGAGTGTCATTCCCAATATATCAGGAACAATAAGTGCTTCTGGTTTTTTCGAATCACCCCAACCGAAGATTGTACTTAAAAGAGTCAAAACTCCCGCAAAAAACACACCGATAGCCAACACGGCAACGATTAAAGGTAATTTTGCTTTCACACCATTTTGTTCAACGGCGTTTTCTGCATCGTTTTCTTCCGGAACAGAAAGAACAAGTTTTTTTGTTTCATCCATATCCACTTCACTGCTCTTGACAGGAGGTTCGTACTCAATATCGATATTCGGATTTTTTTTATATTCATCCAAATCTGCAAGCATTTCATCAGTAGAAGCATATCGTTTAGATAAAGCAGACGACATAGCCTTCATCGTTATCTTTTCAAGAGGCTCAGGAATTTCGGAATTAATTTCACGCGGGCTGAGCGGCATAGAGTTTATATGTTGAATTGCCACAGATACCGGGGTATCCCCTTCATACGGAAGTCTTCCCGTAAGCATTTCATACAAAACAACTCCGGCAGAATATATATCTGCTCTGCAGTCTATGTGGCTGCCTTTAGCCTGTTCCGGTGCAATATAGTGAACCGAGCCAAACGCTTCGCGCGTTACGGTTCTTTGAGATGACTCCAGTCTCGCTATCCCGAAATCAGTGACCTTTACGGTGCTGTCACGCAAAAGCATTATGTTATGCGGTTTTATATCTCTATGTATAATTCCTTTGGAATGAGCATGTGACAAGGCTTTTAAAATCTGGGTTATAAAATGTATTGCTTCTTTTTGAGATAAGGTTCCCCGCCTGTCCATATATTGCTTAAGCGTCATCCCATCAATAAGTTCCATAACAATGTACTCGATAGAATTAGATCTGGACACATCGTACACAGCTACTATATTCGGATGAGAAAGCATAGCTACAGCATGGCTTTCTGAATGAAATCTGTTTCTGAATTCTTCATCTTTTGCATACTCATCCTTCAAAATTTTCACAGCAACATATCTGTTGAGCCTATGGCACAACGCTTTATATACAACCGCCATTCCGCCGGTTCCTATTACCTGCAGAATCTCATATCTGTTGTCCAGAAGTTTTCCTATATATTTATCGTTCATAACGCACACTCCCTATTTCAAAATGCAAGCAAAACAACAGTGATATTGTCATAACCGCCGCGTTCGTTTGCAATATCTATGAGTCTGTTACAACAATCGGCATTGTCGCCATACATAACTTCATACAAAATCTCTTGCTCGGTTACAAGGTTGGAAAGACCGTCTGAACAAAGCAATATGTAATCGTTTTTTTCAATTTTCGGAAAATAAACATCCCCGACGACTGAACTGTCGGTTCCGATTGCACGGGTTATTAAATTCTTACCCGGATGTTCACGAGCTTGTTTTTCGGTCAGTTCTCCCATGATGAGCATATCTTCAACTAACGAATGATCTCTTGTTATCTTCACTATGCCTTCTGAATTAATTTTATACGCCCGACTGTCTCCTATGTTTATTACGGCAGTTTTTGTCTGGGTTGAGACAACTCCTACAAGCGTTGTTCCCATTCCACGAAGCGCAGGCTCTTCATCAGCCTTGCGATGAACAACTCCGTTCGCTTGGTTAGCCGCAGCTTGCATCAACTCACAAAGTTGTTCTTCTGACAAATTCTTATAATCGGCGTTTCTTATGCAAGTTGTAAATTCTTCGAGAGCCAGTTGACTTGCGATATTACCGGCTGCCGCACCGCCCATACCGTCGCAAACCACTGCAAACGCAAGTTGTTTTGCGTCTGCAACGCTGTATGCATATGAATCCTGATTATCCTTTCTTGCTTTTCCGATATCGGATTGACCCCAAGCAAACATATTAAATCTCCATAAGCTGTAACCAGCCATCGTCTTTTTTCGGCAGACGATGATGCCGAAATGTTATTTTGAAATGTAATTTCTTCTGAGTTGACCGCAAGCTGCATCAATATCTGCGCCCAGACTTCGCCTTACAGTCACAGTGATACCCTTTTTTTCCAAGTATTCTTTAAATGCCGTTATGGCTTGATTGGAGCTTGGTACCAACACACCTTCGCTTATTTTATTTAAAGGAATCAAATTAACATGACAGGGAAAATCCTTTAAAAGCACTGCAAGGTCTTTTGCCTGTTGCAAAGTGTCCGTTTGTCCGTCTATCATTGTATATTCAAAGGAAATTCTTCTGGATGTCGCATTAAAATAATTTTTGCAGGTATTTATTAATCGCCGGACACCATACGCCCGATTGATCGGCATAATCAAATCTCTTGCACTGTCAGTTGGTGCATGTAACGAGACCGACAAGGTAACAGGAAGATTTTCTTTTGCCAATCTTTCAATTTTATCGCAGAGTCCGCATGTTGAAAGCGAAATATGCCTCATACCTATGTTTAAACCTTCTTCGTCATTCACAAGTCTTAAAAACTTAATTACATTATCATAGTTATCTAACGGTTCCCCGGTTCCCATAAGCACTATATTGGATATTTTTTCTCCGGTATCATGAATAATTGCAAACAATTCTGCAAGCATTTCAGAAGGAAGAAGATTTCGGATTAATCCGTTTTTTGTAGAAGCACAAAAAACACAACCCATCCTGCATCCTACCTGAGTGGATATACAAACAGTATTACCATGATTATATTTCATAAAAACGGCTTCAACACAATTTCCATCGTTAAACTTAAGCAGATATTTGCGTGTACCATCCAGCTTTGAAACTTGTCTTTTTACACACTCTGCACAGCTCAGAGTACAAGTTTCTTTTAAAAAAGATATTAACGACTTAGGGATATTCTTCATGTCATCAAACGAAGAAATTCCTTTATGTAACCACGAATATATTTGTTTCGCTCTGAATGTCGGTTCGTTATTTGAGGTTATAAACTCTACCAATTCTTCATAACTGAACGAACGAATATCAATCATATCTTCCTCCGAAGTTTGCACATATAAAATCCATCAGTCCCGCTGATATGAGGAAGAAGTGTGACTCCGTATTTGTTTTTTATACACGGAATATCAAAATACTCATCAACTTCTTCATAGTCTTTGTTTTGTTCCAAAAAAGAATCAACAACACACTCGTTTTCTTGAGGCAAAATTGTACATGTCGAATACAAAAGCGTGCCTCCCCTTTTTAAATAACGGGAAACATTATTCAGAATTTTCAGCTGAAGCTCGGGCAGTTGATTAATAGAAGTTTCATCTTTATATCTGATATCAGGTTTTTTCCTTATTATACCAAACCCGGAGCACGGAACATCTGCAAGAATAAAATCAAAAGTCTCTTCCCACTCATCAAAAAAGACAGAAGAATCACGCAAAACTGTGCTGATATTTCTTATTCCTAACCTTGCAGCAGTATCTTCTATAAGGTGCAATTTATGCTCATATATGTCACAAGAGAAAATTTTGCCGGTGTTTCCCATAAGCTGAGCCATTAAAAAAGACTTTCCGCCGGGAGCCGCGCATGCATCTAAAACGCTTGCGCCCTTACATGGTGACAGCGTGCTTGCAGCAATTTGACTGGCTAAATCCTGAATGTAAATACATCCATTTTGAAATTCAGAAGTATTTTCAATACTCCCTTTGAAATTAATGTATACAGAATTTTCAATTGGTCCTTTTTCGAATAGCTCATTGTTATCAAGCAAGCTTTCCGTTGTTGTTTTTAGTATGTTTACACGAGCGGAGATACGATGCTTAATATTATTAAAAGAAAGAATCTTTTCTGTTTCTTCCCTGCCGTACACATTCATCAGTGCTTTTACAATCCATACCGGATAGCTGTATTGCACAGATAAAAATTTCTCAAAATCATCACACTGCAAAGATGGTAAATTATTTTTTTGCGAAGAAATTTTTCTTGTAATTGCATTTACAAAGCCTGCTGCCCGCGGATTGTTTCGCTTTGCTCTGTTCACCGCGTCGTTTATTGCTGCAGAATCAGGAATTCGGTCAAGATAAACAATCTGATATACAGCAACCTGAAGAATATCGAGAATTCCCGGAGCAATCTTGCTGAACTTTACAGACGAGAAGGTCTCAATATAAAAATTTATGAGATACAAATTCTGCAACACACCATTTACAATTTCTGTAGCAAGTGCGGCATCTCGTGAATCCAGCTTTGCCGCCCTGATCTTATTTCTTAAAAACCCATCGGACCATGCATCCCGCTTACGAAATGCAGTAATCGCATCTACTGCTATATCTCTGGCATTCATTTTCAATCTCTCCGTCTGCCTCCTCCAAACAAAAGAATAAGTCGGAATAACTGCGCAACAGAAACAGCCAGCGCGGCGACATATGTCATCGCAGCGGCGTTCAACACTTTCTTCGCAGACGAAGTTTCGCTTTCAGACAAAGTTCCTGTTTCCTCAAGGGCGTGAACGGCTCTTCGGGAAGCGTTGAACTCGACAGGAAGTGTTACAAGCTGAAAAAATGCCGCCAAAGCAAAAAAAACAATTCCTACATTAACAAGAGATTGTGACGAAAAAAGAAAACCAATTAAAATTAAAGGCATTGAAAGCGAAGATCCTATCTGACAGACCGGTATAATGCTGTTACGCAATTTTATCGGACCGTAACCTTTTGCATACTGAACAGCATGTCCGCATTCATGTGCCGCCACTCCTGCAGCAGCAACGGATACAGAATCATATACCGAATCAGAAAGCCTTATAACATTTGCTTTTGGGTCGAAATGATCTGAAAGATTTCCGCTCACGCGTTCCACTTTAACACCGGTTACCCCGCAAGAGCGTAACACTCGTTCTGCAACCTGAGCTCCGGTAAGATTTGATAAGATTCTCTGAGATGAATGTTTTTTAAACACACTGTTTACCCGCACCTGCATCACAAAAGCAAAAACAACTACAGGTAAAACCAAAACAATATACGTGAAGTCTATACCGTAATATCCAAAAAACATATTAACTCCTCTTTTTTGTTATTTGAAGAAACTTCCGATTATGCTCGGATGACCCCGGAAATATTCCACAGGAGACATCCGCTTTCCGCTCTCCACCTGAAAACGTTTTATAACGATGCTTGAATCAGCTGTGGCAATTTTCAGTCCTTTGTCATATAACTCAAGAACTTGACCCGGAGTTCCGTTACCACAATCTATTTCAGCTTCATAAACCTTGATTCTTCCTATATCACTGTCAGTGAAAGCGATAGGCCATGAAAAGCTTCCTCTTATCAAATTTAGAATTTCCACAGAAGGTTTATTCCATACAATTTTCGCATTCTCTTTTTTTATCGGAGGAGCATAAGTTGCCTCATTTTCATTTTGCGATATAGGCGTTATGCGATTTTCTCGGATACCGTCAACTGTATCTGTAAGTAATTCTGCTCCGACAACCGAAAGCTTTTCAAAAAGACTTTCCGACGTATCATTTTCAGAGATCATAACTTCTGTCTTCAACAAAATGTCACCCGTATCCATCCCTTTATCCATCAGCATAGTGGTTACACCCGTAACCGAATCTCCATTAAGGACGGCGTGTTGAATGGGCGCAGAGCCTCTGTATTTGGGTAAAAGCGAGCCATGTAAATTTACGCACCCATACTTCGGATAATTAAGTATATACTCCGGAAGAAGCTTTCCGTAAGCAACGACCACTATCATTTCCGGACACAATTTTTGAAGAAGCGGCATTAATGCATCATCTTTCAGAGTTTGCGGCTGATAAACCAAAAGATTTTCTGACAACGCAAACTCCTTTACAGGAGTCATAAGAACTTTCATACCTCTTCCTTTTGGCTTGTCTTCACGCGTTACAACGCCAACAATTTCGTGTCCGGCTTCGATAAGTCTTTTTAAGGGCAACACTGCGAAATCCGGAGTACCCATGTACAAAATTTTCATATACTATGCCTCTTCGTAGTAATCAATGATTTTGTCTTCAAACAGAATTCCATCAAGATGATCTATCTCATGACAAAAAGCTCTTGCGAGAAGACCTTCACCTCTTGCGGTAAAGGTTTTACCAAACCGGTCTTGCGCGCGCACCGTCACTTTATACGGGCGGTTAACCGTTCCGCAAATTCCGGGTAAACTCAGGCAGCCTTCGGGAGAAATTTCTTCTCCTGCGGTCTCTATTATTTCCGGATTTATCAATTCGTAAAAAGCGTCATCAACACTTACAATCGCCACACGCTTCAATACCCCGACCTGAGGCGCTGCAAGCCCTACGCCGTTAGCCAAAACAAGCGTTTCCTTCATATCATCCAGCAAAACATTAAGCCGTTCATTGAACTCCGTAACCTCGCGACACTTTTTTCTCAGTATCGGGTCTCCGTCTTTAACAATATTTCTTAAAGCCATAATTACATCTCCTAAAAATCAATTGAATTAATATCCGGTATTATGCTCATACCTTTATTTTTAGAATCTTTTGCAAAATCACGTATAAGTCTGGAGATTAAATCTCGCGTTCTTCTGTTGTTGTCAGCGCAAAGCATCATCTTGTATCTGTACCTGTTGTTTACTTTCAAAACCGATAACGGCGTTGGTCCCAATATTCTTACAGCTAAATCGGAATATTCAGTATCTATAACATATTTTGCTTTTTTACATAACAAATCACATGCACAGAACGAATCATATTCTTTATCTGCAAGAACTGTTAATGTAAATACATCGCCAAACGGCGGCAATTTTCTGGAACGCCTTATTTTAATCTCATTATCAAAAAAAGCATCATATACCTGTTCGGCAGCCGCGCGTATAATTACATTATCAGGAGAAAAGGTTTGAATAACGGCTCGACCTTCCTTTCCGCCTCGTCCTGCTCTTCCGACAACTTGTGTCATAAGTGAGAATGAATTTTCTGCCGCTTTATAATTTTCATTTGAAAGCCCCTGGTCAGCAAGCAGAACGCCAACTAAAGTTACGTTTTCAAAATCAAGTCCTTTTGTAATCATTTGCGTACCAAGCAAAACCGGAACATTGTTGTCCTTAAATTCACCCAGTAACTTCTCATGAGCTGTCTTTTGTGCTGTTGTATCAGTATCCATCCTGATTATTTCAATCTCCGGAAAAAGCTCTTTAAGTTCCTGTTCTACTTTTTGCGTTCCGAATCCTACAGGCTTGAGTTTGTGACCGCATGATACGCACTCGTCTGATTTCTTTTCAGAATATCCGCAATGATGACACATAAGGCGGTTGTTTTTGGAATGATATACCAAAGGCACACTGCAATTCGGACATCCCGGACTCTCTCCGCATTCGTCGCACACAAGAAACTTGCTTGACCCTCTGCGATTCAAAAATAAAATACTTTGTTCATTGTTACTTATATTTTTAGATAATTCTTCATAGAGTTCTTTCCCGATTACTTGTCCGCTACCTGATGTAAGCGATTTTCTCAAATCGGATATAATGACTTTCGGTAACGGTTTTTTATTATAGCGTTCAGGCAGTGTATACAGCTTATATTTACCTGTTTTTGCGTAATACATACTCTCTACAGAAGGCGTGGCTGAACCGAGAAGCAGCATCGCGTTCTCGTTTACACAACGGAATTTCGCGACCTGAACAGCATGATATCTCGGAGTAGAAGAAGATTTATATGTATCTTCCTGTTCTTCATCCAAAATGATGATACCGATATTGTCCAGTGGAGAAAAAATAGCAGAGCGAGTTCCAACTACAACATCAACCTCTCCATTCCTAATCCGCTTCCATTCATCGTATCTTTCACCAACCGAAAGTGCGCTATGCATAACAGCCGTTCTTTCGCCAAAATATGAATACACCTTTTCTAAAAGCTGCGGAGTAAGCGATATTTCGGGAACAAGAAGTATTGCAGTTTTTTTATCGGCAATAACTTTTTCAATTAATTTAAAATAAATGAGCGTTTTTCCGCTTCCGGTAACACCGTGCAACAGAGCGCATGTTGCACCGTTTCTCATATCGCTGCAAATTTGCTGAAAAACCTGCTCCTGAGAAGCGTTCAGAGTGATCTCCTGTTTCTTGGAAAAAGCCGAAGGCTTTGGGCGTCTGTAAACTTCTTCATTACCGAAAGCAATAACTCCATTTTTTTTCAACGTATTAAGTTGCGAGGCAGATATTCCTGTAAAATACGATAATTCCCTTGAAGAGACAGATTCTACCTTTTCCAAAAAACTCAAAGCATCAATAACTGCAAGTTTGCATTTTTTTCTTGCAATATAATCTTTAGTCTCCTCTTCGGAGATCGCAAGGCTCACTGTCCGTTCTGTTTTATCCGAAACTTTTTGAGCTGAATATTCTGTCACTGAAATAACTTCATTTTTCAACAGAATACGGATTGTTTTTTCAACGCTATCTCTACCGAACAGTGTTATCAAATCTTTACTTTTATACGGACGTACTGATGAGTAAATACATTTTAAAATATCTGTTCCTTGTTCTATACCGGAAACTTGCGATTCAGCGTCTTCATATTCAATCTTACCTGAATAAAAATATGCTGTTTCATATTTACGCCAAACACCGGACGGAAGCATAGAATGAGCGATATCAAAAAAAGTACAGAAACACTGTTCTCTCAACCATAAACCAAGCTTTATCAGCTTATCACTAAAAACAGGAGTTTCATCAATAATATCCAGAATTGTTTTTAAACGAAGACCGGTCTTGGAAGTCAATTCATGAACATTCAGGACAATCCCCTCCGTACGTCTGCTTCCGTTACCGAAAGACACACGCACCCTCACTCCCGGAGCAATTTTTTTTAACATAGCTTCGGGAATAAGATATTCATAGGGTTTATCTATCGAATAGGTTGCTGCCTCAACAGCTACATATGCAGCATACTTCTTCTCTTCCAAAACAACAGCCTCCGTAAAGACACCTTATTCCTCTATCGGCAAAGCATTTATCTTACCGTCTGCTATCTCTCCAATAGCAAGACTTACCGGTTTTTCAGTCAACTCAATTTCCTGTTCCTCTGCATACTCGGAAATTTCACGAGCACGTCGCGCGGTAAGGTTAACAAGCAGATATCTGCCGTTTACTTCTTTCAATAAATCGCTCATAGCGGGATATAACATCATGGCGTTTTCCTCCAAAAAAATAATTTATTAATCTTCGCTTTCATCTTCCGAAAATTCAGACATCTCTTTTCCGTTCACACGGCTTGATATCGAAACAGGAAGAATTGCTGACAAAATAATATGGTCGCTGTCCATAATTATAACAGCTCTTGTTTTTCTGCCGTAAGAAGCATCAATAAGCATACCGCGTTCTTTTGCTTCCTGAACCATTCGCTTTATAGGGGCCGAATCCGGACTGACAACCGTAATTATACGCTCAGCAGAAACCATATTCCCGAATCCGACATTAATTAGTTTCAAACCAATACAACTCCTTTGTCATTCTATATTCTGAACTTGCTCACGAATCTTTTCAATCTCAGCCTTGATATCAACGACAATTGAAGTAATCTCCAAATCGTTCGCTTTAGATCCGATTGTATTTACTTCACGATTTAACTCCTGAACAAGAAAATCAAGCTTGCGACCAACTGCGCCTCCGCCTCTAATCATATCACGGAATTGTGATATATGGCTATGCAATCTGACCGTTTCTTCATCAACAGCGATTTTATCCGCAAAAATTGCCGCTTCCGTAAGAATGCGTTGCTGGTCAATGGTAACAGACTCCAAAACCTCGCGCATACGAAGCTCAAGTTTTTCTCTGTACTCTTCAACGCATTTAGGAGAACGTTCTTCCACGGTTTTTGCCAGCGTTTCTATCAATTCAAGTCTGGACAAGATATCATCTGCCAAACGCGAGCCTTCCTTTTCTCTCATTTTATTATGTTCGGTAAGTGCAGTTTTCAAAACTGATAAAACATCAGCGCTAAGCTCTTCTTCATCATCTTCTTGCTTTTCTATAACAAGAACATCCGGTATCCGTATTATCTCGGAAACTGATATATCTTTATTCACTCCATATTGCGTATTCAACTTCTCAAAAACATCAAAATACCCGTTAAGAAGAGACTCGTTTAACGAAACACTTACATTTGCAGAATCGGAATTGTCGATTGAAATATATATATCAACCTTTCCTCTCGCCACAAACTCGGAAAGACACGCCTTAACCTTTTCATCAAGAAAGGCATAAGCGCGAGGAGACTTTACAGTGCAATCCAGATATCTGTGGTTAACAGACCGTACCTCAACTGTTATTCCTCGCGAATTTAACGTTTCAGACGCACGACCGTATCCGGTCATACTTTTAACCATATCAATTACCTCAGTTCATGATTTAATCTTTAAACTATATTATATCAATTTTTATAGTGATTTGTCAATGAAATCCGATGATTTTGGAAAGCTTTGTGTGTAATGCGAAAAATAACCGCCCGATGCAAATATCATATAAAATGAACATCACAAAAAAGAATGCTAAAAACAAAAATGTTTTTGCACTGTTAAATGCTATCCAAATACCGGACAAAAAGCGAAATGCAAGAACCCATATTGCAAACAGAAGACCATATTCCAAAAGCTTAACAATCCATATGAAACAGGTTTTCCCAATTCGTTCAGTCAACAATTTAAGCATTGGATAGTGTCCAAATAAACCCGTATAAAAAACCGCACATTCTTTATTCGGCAAAAAAATCCAAACAAAAATCGTTGTTGCAATATACACAAGCCACGCATATTTGTAACCCAGACATATAATTGCCATAGCCGAAAAAACACCGGTTACAGCTGTAATTGATAAAGCCATATTTGAAAAAGCAGAGGCAAGCAAGCAGACAACAACAGAGATGGCTGTTAACATTGCTGCAAGTGTCATTTTTTTTACATCAGCATTTCTCATTACTTTCTTACTCTCCTACAGATAGCAAATCAGCAACAATCACACAAGCAATCGGCACACATAAGCCCGGTGCAACAATCACAAGGGGTAAGCATTGCTCCCCCGTAAGAAGACCCGGAATTATTTGTATACTGCATCCGGCTCAGCGCCTCTGCGTATTCTCTGTTTCCCGGATCCATGGAGTATGCCCTCGTGAAATAGGTCCTTGCATTGTCATACCATCCTTTTCGAAGCATAACACTCCCCATAAGAAAATTCCATTCAGCATCGTGGTGGCCGCATTCCGACAGAAGTTTTTCTGCAAGATAAATATTCCCCGATGATATAGCATTTCTGATTTCCGCATACTTCGGGTTTGAAGAATTCGAATAAGTTTGCCCGTAACCGTTGTTGGTGTAGGAATAATTATCAGAACTGCGTGCACCGCTTTTCTCTTTTATAATTGAATCATACGCCTCATTAATTTCTTTCATTTTTTCTTCTGCTAAATCCGCAAGAGGGTTATTTATATAGTTATCCGGATGGTATTTCTTCGCAAGCTCTCTGTAGGCTTTTTTCACTTCATCTACAGAAGCTTTATCCGAAATTCCGAGAACTGCATACGGGTTCTTCATTTTTTACGCTCCTTTTTCTTGTTAACTTCATTGATAACAGCCGGCATCCCTAATTCAATTATATTTTTTATAATATCAGAGCTTTTTCCGGTCTCTAATAAATTAAACGCTCGCAAAACTGCTACTCTGCTGTCTTCCAGAGTCTGAATCACCTTTGGTTTGATGTCATCCAAGCCAATCAGGGTTGATACATCATAAGTGCTGATTATAGGATTATATTCTTTCTTCGAAAAATCCGTTTCGATATCATCAAGTGCATCAATTATATAAACAAATCTTCCCACATGATAAAACAATTCTTTAAGTATTCTTTGCTCGGAATCTACCTCATCTGCTATCAGCGCAACCATTCCGGCAAATTTATCGGCGGGCTCATCAATTGATGGTACGTTCCTGTTTTCCAGATCTGAAAGTTCGCGAAACAGCACACAAGCTTTTTCGTTAAATTCAACATGATCAGCAACCGCTCTTTTATATGATTTCTTTAACAGAAGTTTAGGTAAAATCCCTTTAAAAAATTTTGCAAAATAACGATTATCGGAAACATCATCACACAGTTTCAAATACGTCAATATAACGGATATATCTGCTGTGTTCTCCAAAACCTCAGACTCTATACATACTCTCCCTTTCGGGCAGACAAGGCATCTTCTTTTCACCTTAACATCTTCCGTATTTCCCGAAAGCGCAAGCAAAAGTGCTATGAACACAAAATCATAATTCACGACAAAGCGTGCCCTTTTTCCGCAGCGTTTTCGCAGCGCGTGACAAAGGCCGCAATATACTGCTTTATAATAATCGTACTCTTTAACCTTCAGTTCACACTTTAAAGGTCGGATATACCCAAACATTCTTTAGCTTACCTCAACATATATGATATAATCTTCGGGGTTTGAAACCGCTGTATTTTCTATCCCATCAACAACTATCGCAACATTTATGGGATGCGTTCCGCGACTTAATACCGTAGATTGTAAATCAGCAACAGCACGCACATTTTCTGAATTTACCTTTTTTAAAGTTTCTTCTGTTCCAAGTATATCAACATTGATACTGGTCGTTACGGGGCGGATTTTATAACCACTTGGTAACGTGTAAGTATTAACAACTTCTATAAGTGTTGTTTGCACCGTCTTTTTACTCAACCCATCAAACTCAAGAGTTGCGGAAGCGGTCATTTCTCCGCTCAAGTTGCTTATTCCGTCAGGAAGTGTGAGTGAAAATGATTTTGTCATACCCGAACTGATATCGGAAATTTTCACTGCTCCTGCAACTATAGTGGTCGTTTGTTCTATTATATCCTCTTCTCCGGCGATTTTTATAGTTGAAGGTTCGAATGTGTAATTAATATATTTTTTAAACGCATCACTTCCTTGTATGTCAATGGACAAAGGAACTTCCTTTGTTTTTAAAACAGGAATGCTGACATTCAAAGTTTCATAGTCAGTCTGCACAGATAAATTTTTGAGTTCCTTCCCCTCTGTGTCAAAAAAAGAATATGAAAAATCACCGGAAAACCCTGCTTTCAGTTCCTTCTGGAGCAACACAACCTCTGCATATGCTACTCTATCAACATCTTCCTGCAAACCGACAAGCTTGAGCTCTTTCGGAGAGATAACTATATTTGCTTTATCAACTACATATCCATCTGCTGCCAATCCGTCTGTGTTAACCTTAACAGGAACAAGATTGACATCTTCTTCATCGAATTTCACAGTTAGCTTCTGTGGAATTTTATTTCTTAAGGTGTATGAAGATGACGGCAAAGAGACGGTGTACGGTATTTCATATGTACCCGCGCCCGAAACCATTGACAAATCAGCTTCTACACGAATATCAGACTCATTAAGCCTTAAAATATCATTGCGACTGCCCGAGACCTCTATATCTACATCATATTCGCCGACAATCATAAGATTTTTGGAGGTTGCAAGCTCTTCAATTCCCGAAAAAGAAGGAACGATGTTTTTTATTTTAAAATTTTCCTCGAAATCATTTACACCGGCAACATAGAGCCACAAAACAACAGCAATGAGAACTGCAAGAATTTTAGAAAAAACATCATACTTTTTTAACCATTCCATGTACTTATTTGACACCTTCTTTTACCTCCTCCGCAGTGTTTTTCTTGTGACTGAAAAAGCTTGAAAAAAAGTTAACCTTTTTAGTTTCTTCGGCATTTGGCATAAGCTCAGCTCTGAGAAGCTTTTCGAGAGTTTCCGGCGCAAGATGGCGCTTAAGCATACCGCCTATTGCAACGGACACCGTTCCCGTCTCTTCAGAAACAACCACAACGACAGCATCGGAATTTTCGCTCATCCCGACCCCCGCACGGTGCCTCATACCCAGCTGTTTGCTGAGACTTGTATTTCCTGACAAAGGAAGCATACACCCCGCAGCAGCAGCGCGCCCCTTTTGAATTATAAGCGCACCGTCATGCAACGGAGCCTTTGGATAAAAAATATTTTTTAAAAGCTCTGTATTTACCTTTGAATCTATATTTGTTCCGGTTTTGACTATATTAGACAGCAATATTTCTCTTTCGAAGACAATCAAAGCTCCGGTTCTTGAGGCTGAAAGATTTTTACAAGCATCAACAGTCTGCATTATTGCATATTCAAGTTCGGAAACATCATTTTTTCTGTCCAGGGAAAACTGAGGAAACCATTCACTTCCCACGCGTTCGAAAGCACGGCGAAGCTCTGGCTGAAATAATATAACAACTGCAATAAACCCTATCTGAATTATATTCCTGAGCAAGAAATTCAATAAATTCAGACCAAGCACATTGGAAAGCTGAGTGACAAGCAGTAAAAAAACGATTCCCTTAACGACTTGTCCGGCATTTGAACGTCGAGAAAAAACAATCAATCTGTATGCAATATAAGCAACTATTGCAATATCAACAAGGTCCCAAATTCCAAACAGTGCAATATATCTTACAAGCTGACTTAAAAAATCCATATAAGTTTTCAACCCCTTCTTGTTTTGTATTTATATAATACCACATTCAAGCCTGTTTTGGAACTGTTTTTTTAGTTTTTTTACAGATAATTTTAATTTTTCATTCTTGATATTTTTTTTACTTCTTTTACAAATTCTGAAATTTCACTTTCAGTCGTAAAGCTGCTTACACTTACACGTACAGTGCCATTAATTGTTCCGGCTGTTTTATGCGCCAACGGTGAACAATGCATCCCGCTTCGTACTGCAATGTTTTTTTCATCCAGCCTCTCTGCAATCTCGCCTGCAGAAAAATTCCTGATTGTGAACGAAAGAACACTACCCTGTATTTTTTTATCTCTTGCAGCATAAATTTTAATTCCCGGTATTTTTAACAATTCGTATACAAGCCACTCGATCAGCGATGATGTATATTGAAATATTTTCTCTGTTCCTTTCTGCAATATATATTCTATGCCTTCGGAAAGGCCTGCAATTCCGGGGATGTTAAGTGTTCCGCTTTCTAATTTGTCGGGCATAAATCCCGGCTGTTGTTCCTCGGCTGAAACACTTCCCGTTCCTCCTTCGATTATTGTGTTAAATTTATGACCATCCTTACAGATTAAAATGCCGGTTCCCTGCGGACCGTAAAGACCCTTATGTCCGGGCATACATATCGCCCGAGTCGCTCGCAAGTCGGATAACTTCACACCGATACTTCCGGCCGACTGAGAAGCATCAATTATAAGAGGAATTCCCTTCATATAGCAGAGGTCGTCAATCTCCTTTACAGGGAGAATAAAACCGAAAACATTCGACATATGTGTGCATACGGCAAGAGTGGTTTGTCCGGTTATACTTTTTTTAAAAGCATTTAAGTTTGCTTCGGTATCAAAAAGCCTTCCTTTTGCTATTTTTACGTTTACTCCACTGTTTTTCACAGCAGCGAGTGGACGCAACACCGAATTGTGCTCATATCCGGATATAACACAATCGCCTTTTTTTATCAATCCCTTTATTGCCATATTAAGCGCATATGTCGCATTATGGGTAAAAACAATCTGCGATACGTCATCAACCCCGAACAATCGCCCTGCCCTTTCCCGAGCGGCAAACAGTAAATCCGCCGCTTTCATAGATGATTTATATCCGCCGCGTCCGGCGTTCGTACAATTGTCCATTGCAGCCAACATCGCATTTTTCACATTGTCCGGCTTTTTCAAAGTCGTTGCTGCATTATCAAGATAAATCATATCCTCAGCTCCCTATACAGTTTTTTTCCTTCAATCAAAATCACTCGGACCGGCAGAAGTCTATTCAAACGCAATATATCCAAAACTTCAGGAAGGAATTTTTGAGAAATATTCACGGCATAGGCGCAGCTTCCCTTTGTCAGCTCAGTATCCGGTCTGACAATTTCAGCCCAAAAGCCATTTTGTTCAAGTGTTTTTTTCATTTGTTGTGCATATGTCACAGATTTACTTGTAAGCAATATTCCATTCACTGTCGACAGCTCCCTTCAATACATATTATGCATAAGCAAAAAAAAGTACACGCCTTAAATACATAACAGTTCTCCGGCTTTCATAAAATTTGCTGAGCAACAAATTTAACGGGAGGAATAAACTTGAAAAAAATCATCTGTTACATTCTAATCATTTCAACACTTCTTCAATATGCACTTGCCGCGCCTGTTTTTCCGGAATTGGCTGCTCCGAGCGCGATACTGATAGAAAAAGAAACCGGCACAGTATTGTATGAAAAAGAATCTCACTCGCGTTTGCCCCCTGCAAGTGTAACGAAAGTTATGACTTTGCTGCTGGTTATGGAATCCATAAAATCCGGAAAAATCTCTTTTGATGACATCGTCACTGTCAGCGAATATGCTGCCGGCATGGGCGGCTCACAGGTCTTTTTATCCCCCGGGGAGCAAATGAGTGTCCATGAGCTTTTAAAAGCAACTGTTGTATCATCAGGAAATGACAGTGCTGTCGCTTTGGCAGAGCATATAGCCGGAAGTGAAGCTGCTTTTGTTGAACTGATGAATCAAAAAGCACGCGAATTGGGAATGACAGATACTACGTTTAAGAACTGCACCGGTCTTGATACCGATGGACATATCACAAGTGCAAATGATATCGCGGTTATGTCACGAGAACTGATCAAGCATGACAAAATAAAAGAATACACAAAAATCTGGATGGATTCGATACGTAACGGAAAATTTCAGCTTGCGAACACAAACAAACTGATACGCACCTACAAAGGTATAACCGGATTGAAAACAGGCTCAACTTCAATTGCAAAATTTTGTTTATCAGCTACTGCAGAGCGGGATGGAATGGAATTGATTGCCGTAATTATGGCAGCACCAACCGGAAAAGAAAGATTTTCAGATGCTGCAAAATTACTTGATGCAGGTTTCGCAAACTATTCCTTATATAACGGCGTGCATGATACGGAGTTACCCCGCATAAATGTGATTCTGGGAAATAGCGACGAACTCGTTCTGGATTACGGACTCGCACCAAAAATATTGACAGAAAAAGAAAACATACAAAAAATAACAAGCGAGCTTTCGCTGCCCGAGGATGTGAAAGCACCTATTGAGCAAGGACAAAAGGTTGGAACGCTAAAATTTTTTTGTGATGAAAAAATGATTTCTGAAATTCCCGTCATCGCTGCCGAGAGCGTAAAACGCCTTAGTTTAGGCGGAATTTTCGGAAAGCTATTTTCTATTTGTGTGATGAATTAAAAAAATTCTGCTTGATTTATTCATCAAGCAGAATTTTTTAGTGGAAATTTTTTTCTTTTTATGTTATACTATATTTTGTATACTAAAGAAAGGAATGATGGTAATGGGAACTAAGTATGTATATCTGTTCTCAGAGGGTAACGGCAGTATGCGTGAGCTTCTCGGCGGTAAGGGTGCAAACCTTGCTGAAATGACAAGCCTGGGCATGCCTGTTCCCCAGGGCTTCACAGTAACAACAGAAGCCTGCACACGCTACTACGATGATGGAGAAATGATTGCTCCGGAGATCGAAAGCGAAATTTTTGACTACATTGAAAAGCTTGAGGAAATCTGCGGAAAGAAATTCGGCGATAACGAAAATCCGCTTTTGGTTTCTGTTCGTTCCGGAGCTCGTGCTTCAATGCCGGGTATGATGGACACAATCCTCAACCTCGGTCTCAATGATGACGTTGTTGAGGTTATGGCAAAGAAATCCGGTAATGCAAGATGGGCGTGGGACTGCTACAGAAGATTTATCCAGATGTATTCCGATGTTGTTATGGAAGTCGGAAAGAAGTACTTCGAGCAGCTTATCGACAAAATGAAGGAAGAAAAAGGCGTCACAAGTGACGTTGACCTCACAGCAGAAGATCTTAAAGAGCTTGCCACACAGTTCAAAGCTGAATACAAGTCCAAAATCGGTGCTGACTTCCCGTCTGATCCAAAAGAACAGCTCATCGGTGCTGTAAAAGCAGTTTTCCGTTCATGGAACAATCCGCGCGCAAATGTCTACCGCCGCGATAATGATATCCCCTACTCATGGGGTACAGCTGTCAACGTGCAGATGATGGCATTTGGTAATATGGGCAATAACTGCGGTACAGGTGTTGCATTTACCCGTGATCCTGCGACAGGTGAGAAGAAGCTTATGGGTGAGTTCCTTGTAAATGCACAGGGAGAGGACGTTGTTGCAGGCGTTCGCACACCTATGAAGATTGATGAAATGGAGCAGAAGTTCCCTGCTGCATTTGCAGAGTTTAAAGCAGTTTGCGAAAGGCTCGAAAATCATTATCACGATATGCAGGATATGGAGTTCACTGTTGAGAACGAAAAACTCTATATGCTTCAGACCCGTAACGGAAAGAGAACTGCTCAGGCTGCTCTTAAGATTGCATGTGATCTCGTTGACGAAGGCATGAAGACAGAGCAGGAAGCTGTTCTTATGATTGACCCGAGAAACCTTGACACCCTTCTCCATCCGCAGTTTGATGCAAAGGCTCTCAAAGCTGCTACACCTATAGGCAAGGGTCTCGGTGCTTCTCCCGGCGCTGCTTGCGGTAAGATTGTCTTCACTGCTGACGATGCAGAGGCATGGAAGGCACGCGGCGAAAAGGTTGTTCTTGTCCGTCTCGAAACCTCTCCTGAAGATATTACCGGTATGAAGGCAGCTCAGGGTATCCTCACCGTCCGTGGCGGTATGACCTCTCACGCAGCTGTTGTTGCTCGTGGTATGGGTACCTGCTGTGTTTCCGGTTGCGGAGAGATTAAGATGGATGAAGAGAACAAAAAGTTCGAGCTTGCAGGCAAAACATTCACCGAAGGCGATTTCATTTCAATTGACGGTTCTACCGGTAATATTTACGATGGTATCATCCCGACTGTAGATGCTTCCATCGCAGGTGAATTCGGTCGTATTATGGCATGGGCTGACAAATACAGAAGACTTAAGGTTCGCACAAATGCTGACACACCTCGTGATGCTAAAAAGGCACGTGAGCTTGGTGCTGAGGGCATCGGTCTCTGCCGTACCGAGCATATGTTCTTTGAGCCGGAGAGAATCGGTGCATTCCGTGAGATGATCTGCTCCGAAACTGTTGAAGAAAGAGAAGCAGCTCTCGCTAAAATTCTTCCGATGCAGCAGGCTGACTTTGAGGCTCTTTTCGAAGCTCTCGAAGGCACACCTGTTTGCATTCGTTTCCTTGATCCCCCGCTCCACGAGTTCGTACCGACCGAAGAAGAAGATATTGCAGCTCTTGCAAAAGCGCAGGGCAAAGACATTTCAACCATCAAGGAAATTATTGAATCTCTCCACGAGTTCAACCCGATGATGGGTCACCGCGGTTGCCGTCTTGCAGTTACCTATCCTGAAATTGCAAAAATGCAGACTGCTGCAGTTATCCGTGCGGCAATCAACGTTCAGAAGAAGCATGCTGACTGGAACGTAAAGCCGGAAATTATGATTCCGCTTGTCGGAGAGCTCAAGGAGCTTAAGTACGTCAAGAACTTCGTCGTAGAAGTTGCAGATGCTGAAATCGCAGCAGCCGGTGCTGATCTTAAGTATGAGGTTGGTACAATGATCGAGATTCCGCGCGCAGCTCTTACTGCTGATGATATTGCAAAAGAAGCTGACTTCTTCTGCTTCGGCACAAACGACCTCACTCAGATGACATACGGCTTCTCACGTGACGATGCCGGTAAGTTCCTCTCTGCATACTATGATGCAAAGATTTTTGAAAACGATCCGTTTGCAAAACTCGACCAGACAGGTGTTGGTAAGCTTATGGAAACAGCTATAAAGCTCGCAAAGCCGGTTAATGCAGATCTCCACCTCGGTATTTGCGGCGAGCACGGCGGAGACCCGACATCTGTCGAGTTCTGCCATGCAATCGGTCTTGATTATGTTTCCTGCTCACCGTTCCGCGTTCCGATTGCACGCCTTGCTGCTGCACAGGCTGCAATTAAGGAAATGTAATTATAATTAAGTATAATTCAACGAAAAAGACCTTGTTGGGTTCATCCAATAAGGTCTTTTTTCTGACTATATTATAATGATTTTAATTTTAGTTTTTACAAGCAACCTGCTTTTGTAACTTTGAAATCGCCGGAAAATACGCAAAAAGCTGAGTTATGATTGACAGTATCCACCCTATCGGCCATATGAGATAGAGGAAGGTGAGAGTCGGATATAACGGGAATACAAAGTAAACCCACGGAAATCTTATAAGACACATAAATATAAGTGTCGAAATTGTTGGTATAATAGGCTTCCCGAGTCCCTTTAATATACCGCCCATTACTTCGTTTATGCCACAGATAAAATACGTACTTGAAACTATTATCATTTTTTGCCTTGAGTATGCTATTACTTCAGGGTTAGAGCTCATGATTGAGGAAAGCTCTCCGGAGAAGATAGCTGAAAGTGAGCCTAAGCTTGCACCAAATGCAACTGTAATCAAAATAGCACGCAAAATAATCTTTTTAACGCGCTTTATGTCACCTGCACCTGCGTTCTGAGCAACATACGGCATTACGGCAAGCGACGGAGCAACGGAAACCTGGTAAAGGATTCCATCAAACTGGTTTGCAATTGAAAGTCCTGTAGAAGCGTTCGCCCCAAAACCGTTTACCGCCGTGACGATTACTACATTTGCAAGCGAATATAGCGCATGCTGAATCCCGGTAGGAATCCCTAAAAAGAGCATTTGTTTTAGTTCTTTACCGTAAAAACGCATTTGTTTGAAATTAAGCTGAATTATATCGTTATTTCGTAATATTGTTATGAACGCCAACACGCTTGCAACAAGCTGTGAAATTATAGTAGCTATTGCAACACCTTCGACCGTCATATCCGTAAACATAAGGAAAAGTATCGTAAAAACAACCTTTAAAAAACCGGCAAGAATTATAAAAATCATCGGTTTTTTTGTATCTCCGATCGCCCTCAGAATAGACGCACAGAAGTTATAAAACATAAGTATCGGAACGCCTAAAAAATATATTCTGAAATAGCTCGTTGCTTTCGGAAGAAGACTTTCAGGGCAATTTGTCATCTTAAGGAAACTTTCCGCAAATGTAACACCAATAATCATAAGGATCAGCCCACCTACAATCGCCGTTAGAATTGCGGTCATTGCAGCTTTGTTTGTATCTTCTTTATCCCCTTGCCCGATTCGTTTTGCGACAACAACATTCGCGCCCGAGGCAACGCCCACAAGTAAGCTTGTTACAAGTGTTATGAGAGTTCCGCAGACACCTATGGCTCCAACCGATGAATCGGACGAAAAATGCTTGAGAGCAGTCATATCAATAATTGTAAATATCGATTGCATAACATTCATTATCATAATCGGAACCGACATCGAAAGAAGCCCTTTTGTAATTGAACCGGAAAGCATATCAACATTTTTCATTTTCATATATTTTCGCCTCACATTTTTTCTTTTCTAAAACCTATAATATAATATCACCTCACAGCCTTTTCCGTTATGCTTTTTTATAAATAAACTTGCACAAAACATAGATTTGTTGTATAATAATTTCGGTGATGTAATATGAAGACCACAGTTGGACATGTAACCCTTTCTTGCGCCGAACACAAGCATAATTGTTATGAAATCATTTTCTACCGCAAAGGAACCGGCAGATTTCATTTTTCAAAAGAAAGCCTGCCTATTTCTCCCCGAAAATTCATCATTGTTCCTCCGGATACCGTGCATGCTTCAAAATATGAAGAAAAGGCTGAAACAATTTTTATAAAAGGTGCCTTCAATCATATATTCTCTTTTTCATCCCCAACCGTTGTTATGGATAACGAAGACAAAACCGGCGAATTTCTTGTGAAATTGATATTTGAAAACAAATTTTCAAATCCGGAATATCTTTCTTCGCTTTCAAATGCCCTTGCGCATTTCCTGCTTCAAAATATACAAACCGAAAAAAGCATAAGCATGGTGCTTCAAGATATCGTAACCAAAATTTCGGATAACTTTTTCGATTCAGGTATCAACATCGGTGAAATTTTAAAGAAGAGCGGGTACGCAGAGGATTACATTCGCGCGCAATTTAAAATTTTTACAGGAAAAACCCCTATCGGGTTTTTAACAGAAATGAGAATCAACAATGCATGCTATCTTATCGACATATATAAAGATTCCCTTTCACTTACAGAAATCGCCGAAAAATGCGGATATACTGACTACGTGTATTTTTCAAGAAAATTCAAGCAAATAACAGGAGTTTCCCCGAAAAACTATATGAAAATTTAAAAAAGCAGCATAATAAAACTGCTATCGGCAAAACTCTTTTGCCATAAGGTTTCTCACATCAATGAATACGTTTACAAGTATTGCATACAATACTTTAAACCATAAAAATTCTGGAGGTTTATATGAAAGGATATGCAATGCTTGGTATCGGCAAAACCGGATGGATAGAAAAAGAACGCCCGGTCTGCGGTCCGCTTGATGCCATTCTGCGCCCTATTGCAATCGCTCCGTGCACTTCTGATGTTCATACCGTATGGGCAGGTGCCTTAGGCGAAAGAAAAGATATGATTCTCGGACACGAATCAATCGGCGAAGTTGTAGAAGTCGGAGAGCTTGTTCGGGACTTTAAACCGGGTGACAAAGTTATCGTCCCGGCAATTACGCCGGACTGGAACACAACGGAAGCTCAAAACGGATACTCAATGCATTCAGGCGGGATGCTTGCAGGATGGAAGTTCTCAAATTTTAAAGACGGTGTTTTTGCTGAATTCTACCACGTCAACGACGCAGACGGAAACCTTGCCCTCTTACCTGCTGATATGGATTTGCGTGCCGCATGTATGCTTTGCGACATGATCCCCACAGGATTACACGGAGTTGAACTTGCTGACGTTCAATTCGGTGACGAAGTAGTGGTTATAGGTATAGGTCCTGTCGGACTTATGTCGGTTGCCGGTGCTGCAATAAGAGGTGCGTCAAAGATTTATGCAGTCGGCTCCCGCCCCAATTGTGTTGAGCTTGCAAAGGAATACGGCGCAACAGAAATTATAAATTATCGCAACGGTGCAATAGATGAGCAAATCCTCAAGCTTACGGACAGACACGGAGTTGACAAGGTAATAATCGCCGGCGGAGATAATTCCACATTTGCAGAAGCCGTAAGAATGCTGAAGCCCGGAGGAAAAATCGGTAACGTCAACTACCTCGGCGAAGGAGAAAGCATCGCTATCCCGCGTGTTGACTGGGGCGTCGGTATGGGGCACAAATCCATAAACGGAGGATTAATGCCGGGCGGAAGGCTTCGTATGGAAAAACTGGCATCTCTTATTTCAACAGGTCGACTTCATCCGGAAAAGATGGTTACTCATGAATTTCACGGACTTGAAGGAGTAGAGCAAGCGCTTATGCTAATGAAAGAAAAACCGAGAGACTTGATTAAACCAATCGTATTGCTGTAATTTTTGTTTTTCTAATTATACATTTTTGCAATTGACATTAAAAAAACGCTTATCCGAATTTAATCAGATAAGCGTTTTTTTGAATTTTTTTAATTATCTCTTAAGCTGGAGATCGTAGTGGACATCATAAGCCTTTTCTTCGTCTGTATACTTACGCAGAGTATTAATTACTTCTCCGTTGTTCCACTTTCTGTCTTCAATATCATCAGTTGTTCCCATAACGGTAACATTAAGCTGTCTGCGGCGTGCGCGGACATGATCCCAGTCAATGAAATAGATATGCGCAAATTCACCGCCGTCAAGAACGCCGTCCTTGATCGTCATTGTTTCGCTTCTGCCGAAGAAAACTGAGCGGAGATGTCCGTCTGTATTCATAGATGTGAAATCGCCCGGCTCATTTACATATCTGCCAAACTGCGAATGAATCGGTCCCGGATGACGATAGTCGCCTTCATCCGTGTAGTCCGGAATAAACTTGCGCATAATGTCAAGCAGGTCATGCTGCAGATACTCAAGATCAAACGAATCAATATCGTGTGAGCATTCCTGAATCATAACCGAGCATGTTGTGTGATGCGAAGCGATGCAAACTGTACCGTTCTTTATGCCGGATGCCTTTACAATCTCGATAATTTCTTTAGAAACATCGTGAAATGTAGGTATCCACCCTCTCGACTGAAGCTCCAATTCCTTTTGAAAAACCTTAAATTCCATTGTTATTTCCTCCTTGTTTTTGTATGTATATTTTTAACAATGTTTTTCATCCCAAGCCTTGCGGCACGCCGCTATCATCTCTTCAACCATAGCCGGACGGTCTTTTGCTTTTGCAACACCGGATGATGAACCGGTTGCATCCGCACCTGCGGCAATTGTATTGTAAACATCCTCGCCGCCTGCAATTCCGGCAGCAGTAAGAACAAGAATAGACGGATCAACTTTTTTTACGGATTCAGTTGCCGCACTTACGTATTCCGGACCGACACTTACCCCTGTTCCGATAAGCTCAGACGGCTCTGCCACGATAATATCCGGATGCAGCTGTGCAATCTTTGACGCATCTGCCATAGAATCCGCACAAACGATTGTAGTTAAACCAACATCGTCCGCCCGCTTTATCGTTTCCGCAAGAACATCAAACTCAAGCGGCTTTTCCACATGGTTGAGCATGACCCCCTCTGCTCCTGCTGCAACAAGTGATTCAGGAAGAATATCAGCAAGACCTCTTCCGGGAAGAATGGGATCCATATGAGGAGCAAACACATGGATGTGTTTTGTAGCCTCTGAAACTCTTCTTATGTCAACAACCGGGCACGTAAAAATAATATCCACATTATATTTTTCCGATGCCTTATCTGCCGCTATTGCCAATTCTAAAATTTCGTCACCGAAAAGATAAGATTTCGGTCCGATTTCGAAGAATGGCGCTTTAATCTTACAATTTGCCATTTTATATCATCCCTTCTTTATAATACACTTTTGTTATTCAATCTTTCACCGACCGCCCCACCCGGATGGATGAGCGCAAACTGCTCCGCCTGATACCCTGTTTCTTCAATTATCGCCGCTTGCAGAGCGTGAAAAATCATACACAGCGCTGTTGTTGAAGTTGTTCCCTGTGCATTCCACTTATCGGTTTCACGATTGACATACTGCTGCAGCACCACATCTGCCGCTGCAGCCAGCGGTGATTCCATATTTTCAGTAACAGTTATTATGTAAACGCCTTTAGCTTTACAGATATCAACTATCGGTAAAAGCTCTTTTGTTTTTCCGCCTCTTGATGCAAAAACCATAACATCGCCTTTTTGGAGAAAACCCGTTGCTCCGTGAATTGCTTCAGCCGGAGAAATAAACCTGGCAGGGCGTTCAATACAGCACATCAAATGTGCAAAATGCTGACATATAATACCGGAATGCCCGCTTCCGGCAGCTCCGATACGCGGGGCATTGCTCAAAAGCTCTACTGCCCTCCCAAAAACCTTCTCATCGAAATACTCTTTCATTTTAGCAATACATTCAGCTTCGATATCAAACGCATTCAAAGCTGCGTTCAGTGCTGCGTTACTAACCATAAACCGTCGCCTTTCACTTTCGTTTTCATTTCCTTTTACTTTCGTTTTATATTATACATCACTTTCATCTATTCGTCAATATGGAAGATGTGTTATTTTAAAAAAATTGCCTGAATTTGCATTGACATATCTGCAAACGCTTGATATAATCTGTAAAAACAAGGAGGTAATTGTATGGATATCAAAAAGCTTGCCGAGAAGGTTCTTGGCATTAAATTAAATTTTAAAATCAACGAAATCCGATGCAACGGCGTTTATGTGGATTACAGCCAAAACGCTGCTACCGTCGGCGGAAACAGCAAATCCGCCCTCGCACGCGCATATATGCTTCTTGCCAAAGGAATTTCCGAAGGCAAAAGCGCGTTTGAAATATCACAGGAAGCCTCTTTTGATACGTGCGGTGTAATGCTTGATATGTCTTTCGGAAGCGTTATGAAGGTTGAGTCTGTCAAAAAATATCTTGAATATATGGCTCTCCACGGAATGAACATGGTTATGCTCTACACCGAAGACACTTATGAAGTAGAAGGATATCCGTATTTCGGATATCAACGCGGAAGATATTCACTTTCCGAGCTTCGCGAAATTGACGATTATGCAGCAGAACTCGGAATAGAGGTTATTCCGTGCATCCAGACTTTGGGACATCTTTCAAAGTTTCTTCGCTACGGCATTAACAATCACATAAAAGAAAACGACGCAGTTCTCCTTCCCGATGAAGAAGAAACATATACCCTTATTTCCGAATGCATCAAAACATGCAGGAGTGCTTTCCGCTCAAAACGTATACATATTGGTTGTGATGAAACTTACGGACTCGGTATGGGAAAAACTTATGCACGTGACGGTTCCCGCAACAAGCTTGAAACGTTTAAAATGTTCAACGATCATCTGAGCCGTGTTGTTGATATCTGTGAAGCGTATGATTTCCGCCCGATGATGTGGAGCGATATGTATTTCTCGCTGTTCGCTCCCGGAAGATCAGAAGATTACGGACTTGAAATAGAAGTTCCGCAACACGCAATTGATGCTGTTCCCGATGTTGATTTAGTTTTTTGGGATTATTATCATGACTATAGCAAATTCTACTCGGTCAACCTTGAAAAACATATGAAATTCGACAAACACATTCTTTTCGCAGGCGGTATCTGGACATGGAATGGCTTTGTGCCGAATTTCAGATATACTTATGATACGGTAAAACCTGCACTCGAAGAGTGCCTTAATTTCGGAGTTCGCGAAGTTTTTGGAACGAGCTGGGCGTATGGTGATATTAACCATCATCAGGCACTCCCCTGTCTTGCAATGTATTCGGAATACTGCTGGAGAGGCAAAGAATGCACCAAAGACGATGTTTACTCTGTTTCTGAATTTATTACGAAAGTTCCTTTCGAGTTGTCAGAAGCTATAAGTGATTTCTTCTGCGGTCTTGAAGGTGACTATAACTGGGGCAAGCTTATTTTGTGGAGCGATCCTTTAATCAATCTTCTCTGCTATGATATTGATATAAAAAAGGCAGACGACATTTATAAAAACGCACTCAAGAATTTTGAAAACTACAAGAACGTGAAAGATATTGAATACTACCAAGCTCTTTTTACAGCTCTTGTTGACAAATGTATGATTCATCTAAATCTTCGTGAAAAGTATAGGGCGAATGACCGTGAATGGTTGCGCAATTTTGCAAATGATACCATTCCGCAGTTTGCATCAGATTTTGAAAAGCTTTACAATCTCCACGAAGAATTGTGGCATCGCGACCTTAAAACCAACGGTTTTGAAAAGCTTGCAGTCCGTTATGCCGGAGCTATTGAGCGCATACGCTATACCGGAAAGGTAATAAACCGTTATCTCGACGGCGAAACGGATGTTATTGAAGCCTTAGAAGAAGAACTCATACGCGGAGAGAAGCAGAAATATCTACAGCCCGATCGGGTTATGTACACTTATTGATAACAAGAAAAGAAGGGGCTGTAGCAAAACAGCCCAGACCGCATAAAGTGTAAAAGTGATATTTTTTTGCAGATAACATCGAAAAAGTATATGGTATGAAGTTTGAAAGTAAATTGAAAATTCGGCAGAAGCCGAATT
>SVLF01000096.1 GCA_015068085.1 Oscillospiraceae bacterium | reverse complement strand
CCCGATACCTTTAACCGAGAGGTAGAGCCTCTGCTTAAAATTAAAGATGCCTATCCTAAAATGGTAATCGCACGAACAAGAAACCCCGAATATCAATATGAGGGTGTTAGAATTGTGGATGTGGCAGATTGGCTATTGAATAAATTGGATCAATGTCAATAAAGCAGACAGTAAAAAGAGAAAAAACATAAAAAATGGTGAAACTCAAAACCACGATCCCTTCCCTGTTTCTATGTTTTTTCTCTTTCAAATTCTGCGTTTTTCTCTTGCAAAACCGTTGACAAACAGTGCGGGAAGTGGTATAATACTTTAAAATAAATCTTTAAGAGCGGTACCGTGATGCCGGCAAGATTTGCAATATCGGAGATATGCAGGGCGCTTCCTGTATATATTTTTGTATGTACATCTTGCCCATCGGGCAGGATTTTTTTCATGTAAGGGGTAGTTTTAATGTTCGGTTTTTTGAAGAACAAAGCTGTTTCAAAGTTCATAGCACGGGAATGTGCGGCTTCCTGCATCAAGGCAGCGAAGGCGTTTCTTCCCTCATTCTCTTCAAAATATGCTGTTTTTCCCGGCTTCTGCGATGTGCATGTGCATTTTCGTGAGCCGGGCTTTTCGTATAAGGAAACAATCTTCTCGGGGAGCGAGGCGGCGGCGCGCGGTGGGTATACTGCAGTGTGCACAATGCCAAACTTAAATCCCGTGCCGGACAGCGTGGAGAATATCAGAGAGCAGATTAAGCTTATAGAGCGCGACGCATGTATTGACGTTCTGCCTTACGGCTCAATCACCGTCGGGCAGAAGGGCGAGCAGCTTTCCGATATGGACGGAATGGCACCGTTCGCAATTGCGTTTTCCGATGACGGCAAGGGCGTTCAGAATGACGATATGATGCGTGCGGCAATGATAAAATGCCGTGAGCTTGGGAAAATACTTGTTGCCCACTGTGAGGATAATCGTGAGCTTCGCCCGGGCGGATGCATCCACGACGGAAAATTTGCCGCAGAGCACGGATATGTCGGGATAAACTCAGAGAGCGAATGGAAGCAGGTTGAGCGCGATTTGCGCCTCGTGCGCGAAACCGGATGCAAATACCACGTCTGCCATGTTTCAACCGCCGAGACAGTCGGGCTTATAAGGCGCGCAAAGGCAGAAGGGCTTGATGTTACGTGTGAGACAGGCCCGCATTACCTTGTGATGTGTGATGAAGACATAAAAGAGGAAGGGCGCTTTAAGATGAACCCGCCAATCCGCTCATCCCGTGACCGTGATGCACTTGTTGCGGGACTGGTTGACGGCACGGTTGATATGATTGCAACTGACCACGCGCCGCACTCTGCCGAGGAAAAAAGCAAGGGACTTTCCGGCAGTGCGTTTGGTGTTGTCGGGCTTGAAACCGCGTTTGCGGTGCTGTATACAAAGCTTGTAAAACCGGGAACAATAACACTCGATAAGCTCATTGAGGTTATGTGCCACAATCCGCGAAAACGCTTTGGAATTCCCGTCGGAGAGGACTTCACCGTTTGGGATTTGAATGCAAAATTCAGTGTTAATCCGGAAGAGTTCCTTTCAATGGGACGTGCAACGCCGTTTGAGGGAGAAGAGCTTTTCGGAAAATGCCTGCTTACGGTAAAAGGCGGAAAACCGGTTTACAAAGCATAGACAGAGAATAAACAGAAATAAACTTTCGGAGGTAAATATACAATGGCTAAGAGAACGGATATTAAGAAAATACTTATCATCGGCTCCGGTCCGATTGTTATCGGTCAGGCTGCAGAGTTTGACTATGCCGGAACGCAGGCGTGCCTGGCGCTCCGCGAGGAGGGCTATGAGGTTATCCTCTGTAACTCTAACCCCGCAACGATTATGACGGACACAACGGTTGCGGATAAGGTGTATATGGAGCCGCTTACTCTTGAATACATCGCAAAAATCCTGCGCCACGAGCGCCCGGACGCTATTGTTCCGGGTATCGGCGGACAGACGGGACTTAACCTTGCAATGCAGCTTGAGAAGAAGGGAGTGCTTCGCGAGTGTGGCGTTGAGCTTCTGGGAACAAGCTCGGAATCCATTGAGCGTGCCGAGGATCGCGAGCTCTTTAAGGAGCTTTGCCAGTCTATCGGAGAGCCGACAATCCCTTCTGAGATAACATACTCTCTTGATGAGGCAAAGGCTGCGGCTGCGCGTATCGGATATCCGGTTGTTCTCCGTCCGGCGTTTACGCTTGGCGGAACGGGCGGCGGTTTTGCGTATAACGAAGAAGAGCTTGTTGAAGTAGGGCTTAACGCATTCAAGCTCTCCCCTGTCCATCAGGTGCTTATCGAAAAATCCGTAAAAGGATATAAGGAAATCGAGTTTGAAGTTATGCGTGACAGTAACGACCACGCAATAACCATCTGCGGAATGGAAAATATCGACCCTGTCGGTGTTCACACAGGGGATTCTCTTGTTGTTGCACCGATTATGACGCTTAATGACCATGACCTTAAGATGCTCAATGACAGCGCAATAAAGATTATCCGTGAGCTTAAAATTGAGGGCGGCTGCAACGTTCAGTTTGCGCTTAACCCGAACTCCAGCGAATATTACCTCATTGAGGTAAATCCGCGCGTATCGCGCTCTTCCGCTCTCGCATCAAAGGCATCGGGATATCCGATAGCCCGCGTCACTGCAAAGATTGCTGTGGGTATGGCACTTGAGGATATTGCAATTGCAAATACCAACGCGGCTTTTGAGCCGAGCCTCGATTATGTCATTGCAAAGCTTCCGCGATTCCCCTTTGATAAGTTTGCAACCGCACCGAATACACTCGGCACACAGATGAAGGCAACCGGCGAGATTATGGGTATCGGCTCTTCCCTTTCCGAGTGTCTCTTAAAGGGTGTACGCTCGCTTGAAACAGGTGCTGACCACTTCTACCTCCCGAAATTTGACGGAAAGTCAAAAGACGAGCTTATCGACTATATCCGCGAATTCCGCGATGATAACATTTTTGCCGTTGCAGCTCTCTTCCGTCTCGGTGTTTCCGTTGATGAGATTTTCAAAATAACACAGATTACTCCGTACTTCCTTGATTGCATCAAAGAGATTGTCGATGAGGAAAAGAACATTGCAGACAACAAGGGCAATGTCGAAGTTCTCCGCAACGCAAAGAAGATGGGTTATTCCGATAAGTTCATTGCCCGTCTCTGGAATATGCCGGAGGTTGAAGTGTTCAATCTCCGCAAAAAGGAAAATATGTTCCCTGTTTACCGCATGGTTGATACCTGCCACACGGGCGCATACATTCCGTATTTTTACTCAAGCTATACCGGCGAAAACACATCCGTGCTTACCGACAGAAAGAAGATTGTTGTTCTCGGTGCAGGACCGATACGCATCGGTCAGGGCGTTGAGTTTGACTATTCAACCGTCCACGCCGTAACTACCATCAAAAATTCAGGCTATGAAGCCATTATCATAAACAACAACCCCGAAACGGTTTCTACCGACTACACCACTGCTGACAAGCTTTATTTTGAGCCGCTTACAACAGAAGATGTTATGAACATCATAGAGTTTGAAAAGCCGGAGGGCGTTATCGCATCTCTCGGCGGGCAGACTGCAATTAACCTTGCAGAGCCGCTCCGCGCCCGCGGTGTAAAAATTATCGGTACGGACTGCGATGCAATTGAGCGCGCGGAAAACCGCGACAGCTTTGAAAAAATTCTCCGTGAGCTCGGAATCCCGCAGCCGAAGGGACATGCCGTAACAAAAATCGAAGACGGTATCGCCGCTGCGGCAGAGATAGGCTATCCGGTGCTTGTGCGCCCGAGCTTTGTTCTCGGCGGACGCGCAATGCAGATTGTTTCAAACGAAGAGCAGCTTCGCCACTACCTCAAAACAGCCGTTGAGATTGACGAGGACAAGCCTGTGCTTGTTGATAAGTATATTCAGGGTAAAGAGGTTGAGATTGATGCCATCTGCGACGGACGCGACGTATTTGTCCCCGGTATTATGGAGCTTGTTGAGCGCACGGGTGTTCACTCCGGCGACTCTATAAGCGTGTATCCGACCTTCTCGATTTCAAACAAGGTAAAGGGAATAATCCTGCAGTATGCAAAGAAGCTCGGTCTCGGTATCGGAATTGTCGGCCTTTATAATATTCAGTTTATCGTGGATAAGGAAGATAACGTGTTTATCATTGAGGTAAACCCGCGTTCTTCAAGAACAGTTCCGTTCCTTTCAAAGGCTACGGGTTATTCTCTTGCCGATATTGCAACAGAGGTTATTCTCGGAAAATCTCTTAAAGAGCAGGGCATCTTTGACATTTACCCCGATGAGAAAAAGCGCTGGTATGTAAAGGTTCCGGTATTCTCATTTGCAAAAATCCGTGGACTCGATGCATATCTTTCTCCGGAAATGAAGTCCACCGGTGAAGCAATCGGCTATGACGATAAAATGAACCGCGCAATGTATAAGGCACTTCAGGCATCCGGTATGACTCTGCAGAATTACGGAACAGTTCTTGCAACAATCGCCGATGAAGATAAGGATGAAGCGCTCCCCCTCATTCGCCGCTTCTATAACCTCGGCTTTAACATTCAGGCAACAGCAGGAACAGCCGCATTCCTTAAGGAAAACGGAATCAGAACGCATGTTCTTAAAAAGATTTCCGAAGGAAGTGAAGAGATTCCCAATGCAATCCGTCAGGGACACATCGCCTATGTTATAAACACAAGAAACATCGGCTCAAATGCAATGAAGGACGGTCACGAAATAAGAACCCTTGCAACAGACAACAACGTTTCAATCTTCACAAACCTCGATACCGTAAGAGTTCTTCTTGATGTTCTTGAAGAAACAACGCTTACAATCTCAACAATTGATGCTTAAAAAAGCCTCCCTTGTCTAAAGGGAGGGGGACCGCCGTATGGCGGTGGAGGGATTTATGACTCAATCAATTTTTAAAATCATATCAAACACACCGCTGACATCATCAGTGTATAAGATGGAGCTTGCAGGAAACTGCGGAGACTGCGTTCCCGGCGGATTTGTGAACATCGCGCTTTCCGGCAAATTCCTGCGCCGTCCTATATCTGTTTGCGATGTCTCCGACGGAGTTCTTACAATTATATATAAGGTAGTTGGTGACGGCACCGCGCAGATGAGCGCAATGCTGCCCGGAAAAGAGCTTGACATTCTTACAGGACTCGGCAACGGCTACGACCTTGCCGATTCCGGAGAGCATCCGCTTCTTATCGGCGGAGGCGTCGGTGTTCCGCCGATGTATCTGCTTGCAAAGCGGCTTCTCGCCGAAGGGAAAAAGGTCAGCGTAATTCTCGGCTTTAACACAAAGGATGAAATATTCTACGAAGAAGAATTTAAAAAGCTCGGCGCTGATGTTTTTGTAACGACCGTTGACGGCTCTTACGGAATACGCGGTTTTGTTACCGATGCGATGAACAGCGTTGACTATACATATGTTTATACCTGCGGGCCCGAGCCGATGCTCCGTGCAGTACACCGTGCGGCAAAGACCTCGGCGCAATTGAGCTTTGAGGAGCGTATGGGCTGCGGCTTCGGCGCGTGCATGGGTTGCTCGTGCAAGACGCTTACGGGATATAAGCGCATCTGCAAAGATGGCCCCGTTATGCGGAAGGAGGAGATATTATGGGAAGACTGAGCACAACGCTTTGCGGGATAGAGCTTTCAAATCCCGTTATCCCCGCTTCCGGTACATTCGGATATGGATATGAATTTGCAGAAATTTACGATATAAACTGCCTTGGCACTTTTTCGTTCAAGGGCACAACGCGTGAAAGTCGTTTCGGTAATCCCACGCCGCGTATTGCGGAATGTACCGCCGGTATGATAAATGCCGTAGGACTTCAGAATCCCGGTGTTGAAAAGGTTATATCCGAAGAGCTTCCGCGCCTTGCAAAATGCTTTAATAAGCCGGTTATGGCAAACGTTTCCGGATTTTCCGTTGAGGATTACGCTTATACCTGTGAAAAGCTCGATAAAGAAGAGCAGGTCGGCTGGCTTGAAGTAAACGTCAGCTGCCCGAATGTTCACGGCGGCGGTATGAGCTTCGGTACAGACCCCGCAGCTGCGGCAGAGGTTACCCGCGCGGTCAAGGCGGTAACCACAAAGCCGGTTATCATCAAGCTTTCACCAAATGTTACCGATATTGTTTCAATCGCAAAGGCTTGTGAGGAAGCAGGCGCCGACGGTATAAGCCTTATAAACACGCTTCTTGGAATGAGAATTGATTTAAGGCGCAGAAAGCCCGTCATAGCAAATAAGATGGGCGGTTTCTCAGGCAGCGCAATTTTCCCCGTTGCGGTGCGGATGGTTTATCAGGTTGCTCACGCGGTCAACATCCCTGTTATCGGTATGGGTGGCGTTGCAAGTGCGCGCGATGTTATTGAAATGATGATGGCGGGTGCGTGTGCGGTTGAGATTGGTGCGGCAAATCTTATCAATCCTACGGTCTGCCGTGACATTATAAATGACCTTCCGGCTGTTATGGATGAATACAAAATAGAAAATATCCGCGATATTATACGTTGCGTATAACGCAAATGCAAAATTTAAAATTCAAAATGCAAAATGAAGGTGCAAAATCGCGAAGCAATTTTGATTAAAAATGTTTTCGCGGATGCGAAAATACATTAACTTTGCATTCAGCACTTTGCACTTTGCATTTAATATGGCAAAGGAGTGTTTAAAATGGGAAAAGATGTAATCGTAGCATGTGACTTCAAGAGCGCAGAAGATACCTTTGCGTTTCTTGACAAATTTACCGGCAGGAAGCCGTTTGTAAAAATAGGTATGGAGCTTTTTTATGCTGAGGGACCGTCAATCGTCCGCGAGATAAAGCGCCGCGGTCATAAGATTTTCCTCGACCTTAAGCTTCACGATATCCCCAATACAGTAAAAAAAGCGATGTCTGTTCTTCGCAACCTTGATGTCGATATAACAAACCTTCACGCTGCGGGAACGAAGCGTATGATGGAGGCGGCGATTGAGGGGCTTACGCGTGAGGACGGCACACGCCCGCTTCTTATTGCGGTAACTCAGCTTACATCGACCGACCAGGAGGCAATGGAGAATGACCTTCTCATAAAAGAGCCGATTGACGAGGTTGTTATGCACTATGCAAAGAATGCAAAGGACGCAGGTCTTGACGGCGTTGTTTGTTCCCCGCTTGAGGCTGAAAAGGTTCACACAAGATGCGGTAAAGATTTTCTTACAATAACCCCCGGTGTCCGCTTTGCAGACGGCGATGTGGGAGACCAGAAGAGAGTTATGACTCCTGCCCAGGCAAAGGAAATAGGCTCTGACTATATCGTTGTCGGACGTCCGATTACTGCGGCAGAGGATCCGGTAGCGGCATACGAGAGATGTGTGAAAGACTTTATTGATTAAGGAGTATGTAAAAATGGAAAAACTTATTGCAAAGGATTTATTATCAATCAAAGCGGTGTTCTTCCGTCCGGACGAGCCGTTCACATGGGCAAGCGGAATCAAAAGCCCGGTATACTGCGACAACCGCTTGACACTTACGGATGTTAAGGTCAGAACTGATGTTGAAAACGGACTTGCAGAGCTTATCCGCAAGAACTATCCGGATGTTGAGGTTCTTATGGGAACATCGACTGCCGGTATTGCACACGCTGCAATCACCGGACATATTATGGGACTTCCCATGGGCTATGTCCGCTCCGGCGCGAAGGATCACGGACGTAACAACCAGATTGAGGGACGTCTTGAGCCGGGACAGAAGGTAGTCGTTGTTGAGGACCTTATCTCCACCGGCGGCAGCTGCATTGAGGTTGTGAACGTTCTGCGTGAGGCAGGTGCCGAGGTTCTCGGTATCGTATCTATTTTCACTTACGGTATGCAGAAAGGTCTTGACAGACTTGCGGCGGCAGATGTAAAGAACGTATCACTCACAAATTTTGACGTTATTGCCGAGGTTGCTGCAGAGGAAAATTATATAAAGGCTGAGGATGTTGCACGTCTTATAAAGTTCCGCAATAATCCGTCGGATGAAAGCTGGATAAAATAGTTTCGTCAAAGACAGGAGAAATAAAGCATATGAGAAGTCTTATTGATATACTTGATTTGACAGTTGAAGAGATAGACGAGCTTATGCACGTCGCATGCGACATTATAAACAATCCGTGGAAGTATTCCGAGATGTGCCGCGGAAAGAAGCTTGCAACGCTGTTTTTTGAGCCGTCCACGCGCACTCGCCTTTCTTTTGAGGCGGCAATGCTTGAGCTTGGCGGAAGCGTTCTCGGATTTTCCGAGGCTTCAACGTCTTCTGCCGCAAAGGGTGAGAGCGTTGCAGACACTGCAAAGGTTATGAGCGCATATTGCGATATCATCGCAATGCGCCATCCAAAAGAGGGCGCCCCGCTTGTTGCGGCAAGAAACGCTACGGTTCCTGTTATAAACGGCGGCGACGGCGGACACTGCCACCCTACGCAGACGCTTACCGACCTTCTCACGATTTTCCGTGAGAAAGGACGTCTTTCCGATATCACAATCGGTTTCTGCGGAGACCTTAAATTCGGCAGAACCGTTCATTCGCTTATCCACGCGCTATGCCGCTATACCGGCATAAAGGTTATCCTCATATCCCCCGAGGAGCTGAAAGTTCCGAATTACGTCAAAAACGAAAATGCATTTGAGTATGAAGAAACAACATCTCTTGAGGAAGCAATTCCGAAGCTTGATGTGCTTTATATGACGAGAATACAGAAAGAGCGTTTTGAAACGGACGAGGAATATGAGCGCTTAAAGGACAGCTATGTCCTCACCCCCGAAAAGCTTGAAAATGCGAAGGAAGATATGTGCATTCTTCATCCCCTGCCGCGCGTGAACGAGATAAGCGTTGCAGTGGATAAAGACCCGCGCGCGTGCTATTTCCGCCAGGTTGCAAACGGAAAGTATATCCGTATGGCACTCATCTTGAAGCTTCTTGAAGAAGCCAGACAGGACGGAAACCCTGCGCTTGATGATTCTGAATATATAAAGGGTGTTCACCGTTGCTTTAACCCGCGTTGCATCACATCATGCGAGCAGGAAATTGAGCATATGTTCAAGGTCTCTCATTCAGGCGCACACCGCTGTGTATACTGCGAAGCCCGCGCAAGAGAACTCTAAAATCCGATTACAAAACGTAATATAAAGAACAAATACGACCGTATGTTATCGAAATATACGGTCGTTTTCACGAAATTATATGAAAGGAGATATGAGAAAATGGAAGAAATACGACATGCGACACTCAACCTTAGCGGTTGTAAAACTTTGTATGACTTGCACACTCGGATACGTGATTCATTAGACTTCCCGGATTATTACGGAAAAAATTGGGATGCTTTCTGGGATTGTATTAATCGAGATTGCGAATATAACTTTATCACTATAACCGGCGAATCAAAGGTTGCAGATATACTCAAAGAAAGCATAGAGATGATGAATGAGCTTTTAGAAAAAAACAAACAATATTGGCACGGTTATTTCGATTATGAAATAATCGACTGATGCTTATCAGGCAGAAATGCAGTACAGATTATTACACCTGTACTGTCATATAAAACAATTTCCATTCACACACGGCACCCGTGCGAATTTTCCGCACGGGTGTTATACTTTAGCTTTATGTCGAATACTTTTACTACTCTACGTCGCGGCAATAAAGCCCATTGTTTTATAGGCGGCGTTGCTATACCGGAATATTTCAGATTTCCGCCACGCTTTAGCGTAGGGTTCGGCGCTTGCCGACGAACCGCAACAACACTACACATCCGCGAGGTTTATTACGGTTTTGCCTTTTCTTTTCATGGCTTCGGCGTATTTATATGCTCCGCCGACAGGATATTTAATATATGTAATTGCATATTCTGACTTCTTTATCATCCATTCG
>SVLF01000011.1 GCA_015068085.1 Oscillospiraceae bacterium | reverse complement strand
GCTGGTGACCGGATGGTACCACTTAGGCGGTATTGCAGGCAGCAACTACCGTACTGAGATCGCTGATTGCTATAACAGCGGCAGTATTGTAGGTACGACCGCAGATTATGAATCCGATGCAGGCGGCATCGTAGGTTATCACAACAAGTCCGGCGTGCAGAACTGCTATAACATCGGAAGTGTTGAAGGATATCATAACGTTGCGCAGATAGCAGCTTACAGATATAACAGTCCTACGGTCGATAACTGCTACTACCTTTCGGAAGCCGAAACAGCAGAAGGCGGCAGAACTGAAGAGCAGTTTGCTTCGGGTGAGATGACCTGGATACTTAACGGTGAAAGCCATAACGGAAGCTGGAAGCAGACCTTAGGCGAGGACGCTTATCCCGTATTTGAAGGAGATACCGTATATCACGGCAAGCTCTGTTCAACAGGTGAAGCTATAGGCTATACTAACGAAAAAGCGTATAACACCGAGGAACATTACAGCGAAGACGGCTACTGCGAGATATGCGGCTTACAGCCCGCACCCTTGGCAGAAGACGGATATTACGAGATATACAACAAGGGTCAGCTCTACTGGTTTGCCGACTTTATAAACCGTTACGTTTACGACGACGGCGTTGCAAGAGTCAACGGCAGACTTATGGCGGATATCGTTATAAACGACGTTCCCTTTGATACCGAGGGAGTTACCTTTGAAGAGTGGACTCCCATCGGCTATGACTTTTACAATTTCAGATACGGCGGAATCTTTGACGGTAACGGCCATTCTGTCTCAGGTCTTTATATCGACAGTAACGAGTATTATACCGGCTTTATAGGAGTATTAGGCGACGGCGGTATAGTTAAGGATCTCGGCATTATCAATTCCTATATCAACGGTGAAAACGTGGTAGGCGGTATTGCAGGCATCACCGCATCCGAGATCACAAACTGTTTTGTTATAAATACTGACATCAGCGGAAGCAGCAGCGTTGGCGGTATCGTCGGTGCGCGCACAAACATGAATGACAGCCGGGCTTCGATAAATAACTGCTTTAGCATGGCAAATGCGGTAACCGACAGCGGAGAAATCTGCGGAGTCACAAGCGGTAATTGTCCCGAGGGTAGCTATTATCTTGCAGACACCGAAAACGATAACGGCGGAAAAACCTCTGAACAGTTTAAGTCGGGAGAGGTAGCATACCTCCTGGGCGAAAGCTGGGGTCAGAGCATCGGAACAGAACCCTACCCCGTGCTTGGCGGCGCAACGGTTTACGCAGGCTACGACTGCGGCAATACGAATATGTATTACTCCAACACTCCTCTTTTAAGTGAAGAGGACAGCTATCACGTTCCCTCCGAGTGGACCCCTGTAGAGGGTGAGGCTTATCATATAAGATATATCTGTACTCGTGAGGTATGTGAGATGTATAACGTCACCGAGACTCAGTCCTGCTCGGGCTATGAAGCAGATTGTCAGAACAGACAATACTGTGTTACCTGCGGTAACTCCTTCGGCGATTACGATATGAATAACCACACAAGTGACGAGACCTATTACCTCTATGATGAGGAATCAGGAACACATACTCTGTATCACGTATGCTGTGACAGCGAGATAATCACCGAGCCTCACGATTTTGCTGAATATGATTTTAACGATACCGAGCATTGGCTTGTATGCGTATGCGGTGCGTGCGACAGTACTACCGAAGCACACAGCTTTAACGCAGAAGGCTTCTGCGTAATATGCGGCGGCTACGAGCCTGCTTATCTCGATGAAGAAAACTACCGCTACGAAATTTCCAAGGCGGGACATCTCTTCTGGTTTGCAAGAAGCGTTAATACCTGGAACACCGTAACCGGCGATGCAGTGCTTACGGCAGATATCGACCTCAACCCCGGCTACACCTTTGCGCAGGACGGAAGTTACACTGCTGAAGATACTGCAGGTGAGCTTCGTGTGTGGACCCCCATCGGTCTCGGATATTCTTACTATACCGGCTCCTTTGACGGTTGTAACCATACGGTAAGCGGTCTTTATATAAACGATCCTAAGGCGGATATGGCAGGTCTTTTCGGTAACACGATGTATAATTACCCCATTTCCAATATCAAGCTCACTAACGGTTATTTAAGAGCAAACGATAACGTTGGTTCACTTATAGCCAGTGCAGAAAGTATGATAACAAACTGCCATTCCGACTTGACTATAGTTGGTTCGGGAAGTATGGGTGGTCTTGTAGGTTACCTTATAGGCGGCGGCATCTACGAGTCGAGTAACAGCGGTGACGTGAGCTTCTACAACTCAGGCAGCTCCACCGGCGGTATCGTCGGCAATATGTACAGCGGTGAGATCGTCAACTGTATCAATACCGGACATATTACAGGTACTATCAATACGGCGGGTATTGCAGGAGACAGCGACGGCAATAACGTAACCAACTGTCTGAATATTGGTATAATTGAATCAGGCTACTCCTCTACAAAGAATCAGATAGCAGAAAGCTTTACCAACTGCTATTATCTTGCAACAGAATCCAACGATAAGGGTGGCAGAACCGCAGAGCAGTTGGCAAGCGGCGAGATAACCTATCTGTTACAGTCGGCACAGCCTGAGGAAGATATATATGACGATGATTGGAACTGGATAGGAACAGAGATACCTACTGTTTGGACACAGACGATAGGAACGAACGAATATCCTGCCCTTGATCCAAACGGTGATATAGTATATCGTAATATTATAAACGGCTGTTGTGAGGAAAACTATATATATGAGTATTCCAATACCGAAAAAGAGCCTGAAACAGGACATATATATGTTGACAGAGTTTGTGCTTGCGGCCTCTCACTTATAGCAGACGGTGAAAAAGTCACAATAGGTGATTATACATACACCTATTATATCAACCATGCTACAGGTGCACCCGAAGGCTGGAATGTTGTGGCAAATGATAAGACCTTAAGCTCATACGGTGAAATAGAGTCCGAAATAAACGGATATCCTGTAACCATGATGTATAAGACATTTACCGGATGCTATGCTATGACAGAGGCACCTGCAATACCGGATAGTGTTAAGGTGCTTTACAATACCTATAAGAATTGCGCTTCTCTTACTACTGCCCCTGTAATTCCCGAGGGCGTTGAAAATATGACTTATGCCTTCTATAATTGCCCTGCACTTGCAGAAGCACCCCTTCTCCCTGTTAGCGTTAAAATACTTAAGGGTACATTCTATAAGTGTACTGCTCTTACCTCCGCTCCCGATCTTACAGGTGTTGAGGATCTTACTCAGGCGTTTGACGGCTGTATCAAGCTCGCCGGCGAAGTTGTTCTTGCTACAGAGAAATCAGCAAAGGCATTCAGAGGAACTGCAATTACAAATGTCAGATTAACCAAGAATGTAAACGAAATAGCACAGGGTACCTTTGACGGATGTGATATCACCGGTATTACCTATGAAGGATCAGGAGCAGATTTTGCAAGGATAAACGTTGGTAAATATAACGGAAGCTTTAAAACCGCAAAGGTCAAGGCAGCACTTTCAGAATCTCCTTCTGTTGTATCCGATAGCAAACGCACATATATCTGTGATCTTGACTATACAATCTTAAAAGACCTTTACATAGGAAAAGGTACTCATTCAACATACAGAGACGTTAAAAACAATAAATGCTTCGGTATGACCTATGTTAAATTAGGAGAAAGTAATATCTACACATATGGTGTGAAATTACCCGAGGGTGAATATACTCTCTACGTCAGATATGTTGACGGAAGCTATGATTGTGTGAATTTCACAATTCAATAGTTCTAAATCAAAAGTCCTCAGGCATCCGCCTGAGGACTTCAGCTTGTCGATAAACTTATCGACAAGCTGTCAGGCTTCGAAAAAGGAAGCGTAGGTTTTCGTGAAAAGGGGACGTCGGCGTACTATGTACGGTAGAGCCCCTTTTCGCGGAAAAGTGTGAAAACGCGGTGTAAACTCAATGTTTACACCGCGTTTGAATGCTTATTGCGCTTTATTGGGAGTGGTAATTCTTAATATCTTATATCGGTATGACGCAGAGTAGTACTTAATTAATAATTACTTTCACACGTCCGACCGACTTTTTCGACAGTCTGAAGTCCTCAGGCATCTGCCTGAGGACTTCTTAATATACAAAAAACCGCTCCATTTTATTCAGTAAGTTTTTACTATAGAGTAGATTAAGTTGAGTACGGTACGAGCGTACGGGTCCCCTCGGGGGTTCCCCCGAAAACGAAGTTTTTGGGGGCTTAGTGTATGAACATCGCATCTCCGATACTTACGGGATATAAGATTTTCCATTTCAATAAAATACCGTAAAAACCGGGGACATGCGCCACGGTTTTTACACCTTGCAGACCCGCGCACGGTGAGTGCGGCGCGAGCGTACGGGTCCCCTCGGGGGCTCCCCCGAAAACAAAGTTTTTGGGGGCTTAGTGTATGAACATCGCATCTCCGAAGTTTACGGGATATGAGAAGAATTAATACAATAAATTTTCGTAAAAACCGGGGACATGTGCCACGGTTTTTACACCTTGCAGACCCGCGCACGGTGAGTGCGGCGCGAGCGTACGGGTCGAATCGGGGGCTCCCCCGAAAACGAAGTTTTTGGGGGCTTAGTGTATAAACATCGCATCTCCGATACTTACGGGATATAAGATTTTCCATTTCAATAAAATACCGTAAAAACCGGGGACATGCGCCACGGTTTTTACACCTTGCAGACCCGCGCACGGTGAGTGCGGCGCGAGCGTACGGGTCCCCTCGGGGGCTCCCCCGAAAACAAAGTTTTTGGGGGCTTAGTGTATGAACATCGCATCGCCGAAGGAGAAGAAACGGTAGTCATTCTTGATCGCTTCGTTGTATGCGTTAAGCATTATCTCACGGGAGGAAAATGCAGAAACAAGCATCAAAAGTGTACTTTCGGGAAGATGGAAATTTGTTATAAGAGCTTCTACCGCCTTGAATTTATAGCCGGGGTAAATGAATATTCCCGTATCTCCCGATATTGGCTGAACCACTCCGTTATCGTCGGCGGCACTCTCTATTGTACGGCATGAGGTAGTGCCTACACAGATAAGTCTGCCCTTACGGTTATTGATGATATCCGCGCTTTCCTTTGAAACAGAGATAAACTCGCTGTGCATAATATGGTCGGTAAGCTTATCCTCCTTTACGGGACGGAAGGTGCCAAGACCCACGTGAAGCATTACCGGGGCTATTTTCACGCCTTTTTCTTTGATTCTTTCAAGTAATTCGGGAGTAAAATGAAGACCTGCGGTTGGAGCTGCAGCAGAGCCCTCCTCCCTTGCATAAACGGTTTGATATCTGTTTTTATCCTCTAATTTTTCGGTAATATAGGGAGGAAGGGGCATATGACCTATCCGATCAAAGATCGAATAGAGATTTTCTCCTTCGTATTCAAAGCGAACGATTCTGTTTCCGTCCTCAATAACATCGGTAACTATGGCACGAAGAAGTCCGTTACCGAATATAATGGTAGTACCCGGCTTTGCACGTCTTCCGGGACGGCAGAGCACCTCCCATGTGTCAAGACCGCGTGCGCGGAGCAAAAGTACTTCCATATCTATTCCGCTATCCTCTTTTACACCGTAAAGACGGGCGGGAATGACTTTAGAATCGTTGATAACCAGCACATCCCCCTCGTTCAAGTAATCGATAATATCATGGAATATCTTGTGCTCTATCGCCCCTGTTTTACGGTCAACTGCCATGAGCTTTGAGGAATCGCGTTGCTTCAAAGGGGTCTGAGCAATACGGTCCTCCGGGAGATCGTAGTAAAAGTCTTGCTTTGTAAGGTTGGTTTCGGGCATTTCGTTTCTAATCATTTCAGTCTCCAAAATAATACATAAGGAATAAATTATGAGTAAAAAATTTCTTTTCAAGGGCGCGGCAACTGCCGTTGTGACACCCTTTACAGATTCGGGCGAGGTGAATTACAAGGAGCTTACCCGAATACTTGAATTTCAGATAAATGAGGGTATTGACGCCATAGTTCTCTGCGGAACCACCGGAGAGGCTCCGACCCTTTCGGATACTGAGCATCAAAGGATGATATCTCATGCAGCAGAGGTAATAAACAAAAGAGTTCCCTTGATCTGCGGAACCGGATCAAACGATACCGCCCACGCAGTAATGATGTCCAAATCTGCTGTGGCGAACGGGGCAGACGGGCTTTTACTTGTAACCCCATATTACAACCGCGCAAATTCCAAGGGTCTAATAAAAAGCTTTTCCTCCATTGCCGATTCGGCAGATATACCGATGATAATATATAACGTCCCTTCAAGAACCACCGTGGATATACCCATAGAGGTTTACCGCGCTCTTTCCTCGCATCCGAATATAGTTGGTATAAAGGAAGCGGGAGGGAGTATAGGAAAATTTGCCCGTCTCGTGTACGAGATGGGGGATAAATATTACGTCTATACGGGTAACGACGACAACCTTATCTCCACCCTTGCGGTGGGAGGTATGGGAGTAATATCTGTCACGTCAAATATAATCCCGGGATATTTACATGAAATATGCGACAATTGGTTTAAAAAGGAATATGACACCGCATATCGTATGCATATAAAATTATGCGAATTAAATTCTCTTCTTTTCAGCGATATAAACCCCATTCCCGTAAAGGCGGCAATGAGGATGCTCGGATATAATTGCGGAGCTCCCCGACTGCCCTTGGTTGAAATGAGCGACGAGGGTCAGCGGCTTTTGAAAAACGAACTCAAGCGCCTTAATATTATTTAAGGGTCTCCTTGTAGATATCGTTTTTAGGCACACCGCGGTCCTTCGCAGTCTGCTTTATGGCATCCATCTTTTTCATTCCTTGGGTAACGTAAAAATCAATATGCTCGGGTACGGTCATTTCCTGCCAAAAGGCGGATGTGACCGTATTTTTTGTACCTTCAAGGACTAAAACGTATTCCCCTCTCGGGTCATTTTCGGTATAATATTTTAAGGCCTCGGAAATTGTAACTCGCATTACCTCCTCGTTGAGCTTTGTAAGCTCACGGCAGAGGGCGATATTACGGTCTCCGAAATACTCCAAAAGATCCTCAAGGGTAGTCTTTAATTTATGGGGGGCTTCATAGAGTATAAGAGTTCTTTTTTCAAGAGCCAATTCGGAAAGTGCTTCCTTACGTTCTTTCCCTTTAACCGGCAAAAAGCCCTCAAAGGTAAACTTTCTTGTATCCATACCCGAAAGCGTAAGGGCGACGATAACGGCACAGGCTCCGGGGAGGCTCGTTACCTTAATATTCTCCTTTATACATTCGCGAACTATATCCTCACCGGGATCACTTATGGCGGGAGTTCCCGCGTCTGTGACGAGAGCACAGCTCTCCCCCGACTTCAAACGTCGGATAATAGACTCGCCGCTTGATTTTTTATTATGCTCGTAATAAGAGGTCATCGATTTCGAGATACCGAGGGCGGAAAGCAATTTTCCTGTATTTCGGGTGTCCTCTGCCGCTACGAAATCAACCTCGGAGAGCACCTTTACCGCTCTTTCACTTATATCCGAAAGATTTCCTATAGGGGTAGCCACAAGATAAAGGCAACCCTTTTCGACCCTATTCTTTTCATCGTTTACAGAAACGCTCACCGAACTCACCTCTTTCGTAAATATATTTAACGTCTTCACTTTCCCCTTTCTCGTTATTGAGTATAAGGGGCTTTGTTAATACTACAGAGGGCTTTGCCCCCTTTTTTCCTTCGATAAGCACCATTGAAGGCTCGTGCTCTTCGGTTGCATGAACGAAGGTCATTCTTTTGGGCTCGATGCCGCTTTCACGCATGGAGCATATAAGATCGCATAGCCTGTCGGGACGGTAAACGCAGTAAAAGAGTCCTCCGAATTTGAGTATTCTTGACGCTGCCTCGGTAAAATCGAATATACCGCCGAATATCTCGTGTCTTGCAATATTTTTAGCAGAGCTTTCGTTTGATCTTCCGCTGTCCGAGCGCATATAAGGGGGATTCGTAAAAACAACGTCCGCTTCAAGCCTGAGCTCTCTTACGTCAGAATGTACTATCTCCACATTGTCAAGGGAGTTTGCCTCGGCGTTACGCTTTGCCACCGAGCAGAATTCCTCTTGAATGTCAACGGCGTATATCTTTTTAAATTTACCCTTTGAGGCACACAAAAGGGATATTATGCCCGTTCCGCATCCGAGATCAACGGCAACAGAGCTTTTCTGTGCCTTCATATAGGCATATAGCAGGTAGGCATCGGTGCCGAAGGTAAGACCCTGCTTTTTTTGTATTAGATTTAAGTTTTCGTTGACCCTTGTTAAGGTCTCATCTTCATATAATTCAATCATATCCCAAACAACACAACAAAAGGCAGCAAGCGCTGCACCCAATTCCGCCTTAACTATATTTATACCTATTCTCAATTGCACGAGGTGGTAAATCCGTCGTATCATAACAAAAGGCAGGTAGAACCTGCCTTTTGTTTTTTACAATAAGTAATTATTCAGCTGCAATAGCCTCTACAGGGCAAGTACCTGCACAAGTACCGCAATCTACGCAAGCATCTGCGTCGATAACGTACTTATCGCCGCCGTCGGTAATGCACTCAACGGGGCAAGCCTCAGAACAAGCACCGCAAGCGATGCAAGCGTCTCCGATAACGTATGCCATTACAAAATACCTCCATGTTGTTTTTTGTTGTGCCTATTATAACACATTGATTTACAAAATGCAAGTTTTTTTCAAGATTTACAATGAATATATTTTTCCACCTCGCGCCAGGGCACTAAAAAGCCTGCTCCTTTGGCACAAAATACCGAATCTGCGGTATTTTCAAGGTCTCTTTCGGGGTCATAGGCATATCTTTCTACGACTTTGGCTTCGTTATGACAGTCGTCATAACCGCAAAATGTCATATTGAGCCGTCCATTACCCTTGGTATATGAAGCAAATTCACTTTGATATTCGGAAATTTCCGAAACGGGTATCCTTGCGGTTATAACAGAATATTCTCCCGAATTTTCTGTCGTTGCATCCTTACCGCACATTTTCGTGATATCGGAAAGCACCCTTCCGCAAAGGCTTATATCAACGGCAAAACGGCATTTATAATATGGCTCAAGAAGCTTACTTTTTCCTCTCATAAGACCGTGACGGACGGCGCGGTAGGTTGACTCGCGGAAGTCACCGCCCTCGGTATGCTTTTCATGGGCAGCACCGACAAGGAGGGTGATCCTGACGTCTGTCAGGGGCGAACCCGTAAGCACCCCCTTATGTTCTCTTTCAAAAACGTGGGTACGGATAAGATTCTGATAATTTGAGGTAAGAGTATTCAGCGGGCACTCGCTTTTAAAGGATATACCGCTTCCCCGCTTTGCGGGCTCTATTCGTAAATGCACCTCGCTGTAATGGCGCAGGGGCTCGTAATGACCGTAACCAACCGTACTTTCACACAGCGTTTCCTTGTATATGGGCTCACACGAGCCGAAATCGCAATCAAGAGAAAACCTCTCCGATATCCTCTGCTTTAATATTTCAAGCTCTATCTTTCCCATAACGCAAACAGATATTTCCCCGGTCTGACGTATATGCTCAACAGACAAGGTCGGCTCCTCATCCTCAAGTATCTTCATTTTTGAGATCATATCGGAGGATGAGACGTTTTCGGGATAGACAAGTCTTGCCGTTAAGGCAGGAACACTCTTGAATTCTGAAGCGTCCTTACCTATACGTTCCCCCGCGTAATAGTTATATATCCCGCATATCTCTACCGTATCCCCGGCAATCACCTTAGGTGTATTGGTGCTTTTTGAGGAATCAAATACTCTTATCTCTGATACTCTTTCACCATTAGGTAATTCATCCCTTACCGAAAGAGAACCGCTTCTGATATGACAGAGCATAACACGTTTGTCCTTCTCGTTTCGTACCTTAAATATTTCTGCAGTTAAGGGTGCATTTTCGTCATAATCCGTACGGCAGACCTCGTCAAGAGCAGCCATAAGCTCATATATACCCTCGTTTGAAAGCGCGGAACCATAAAGCACAGGGAAAAGTTTTCTTTGCATGAAAAGCTCGGACGCCTTTTCGTTCCTTTCGACATCCGAAAGCTGACCCTTAAAAAATTTCTCCATCAAAGCCTCATCACTTACCGCTATCGCTTCGGTATATTCTTCGCTGTCAAAGAAATATATATCCTCGGAAAAACGCTTTTTCAACTCATTAAAGGCTCTTTTTGTATCTGCAATATCACGATCGCATTTATTGATAAAAATGATAACGGGAACAGCGTATTCGCAAAGAAGCTCCCAAAGAAGTTCGGTATTACTCTCCACTCCCTCCACTCCCGAAACGCAAAGTACGGCACAGTCAAGAGCTGCCATACATCGCTCTGTATCCGGAAGAAAATCAGTATGACCCGGAGTGTCTATGAGATAGTAATCGTTATTATTAAATTTAAATCCGGCTGCCCCGGAAAAACAGGTTATTCCTCTCTGCCTTTCCACTGCGGCTGTATCCATTACCGTATCACCCGTATCAACTCTTCCCTTTTTATGTATCGCGCCGTTATTATAAAGCAACGCTTCGCAAAGAGTGGTCTTACCTGCATCAACGTGGGCAAATATGCCAATAGTTTTTTTCATATTTTTATCCTCGGAATTTGATAAAACAATTATATCATCCATGGGATAAAGTGTCAACAGGATTTGAAGTCAGGCTATAAACAAAACAGAGAATCCGACATACATAGCTGTAGGTTAGACTCTCTGTTATTATTGAAGTTAAATCACTTTACTTCTTAAGGGAAGATCACCCGATATTCAAGTTGCCAACCGCTTACCATCTGTTGGGCGCAACTGTCATATCAAGATTTTCGAGAAGATTGAGTGTTCCCTCTGTCCAGTGCAAACGGTAATCGAGAATGCAGTCAAGCAGATACTGGTTCTGTGCCACATATTCCGCACGCTCTTCCTCGGTTCCGTTTTCATAACGGCTTTCGTAGGAAGCACACTGACGAAGATATATCCATGAGGTCTCATGAATCAAAAGACGAGTAAGCGAATCTCCCACGGCGCTCTCCTTTGCCTTCTCCCAAAGGGTATCAACATAATCCGCCACCTCGCATACCTCAGCAAAGTCATAGTGACCGCTGGGCGGAGCATGGAAGGAATGATCCTTACTGTTACCAAGTTCCGAGATGATATCTATATATTCACGGATATACTTCCAACCGTCACCGTAGTTTGCCTTAAGACAAGCATTAAGTCTGTAGTAGAACTCCTCCTGAGACATGAATGGATCCATATAGATTATTGAGAGCATATATGCTCTTATGTTACCGAGGTCTGCGTGTACCTCGGGGGACTCACCGTTAGGAAGATCCTCACCGTAGAATACAGAGTTCATGAGCATTTCTCTTGCGTTTGCTTCGGCAAAGAAACGGACATTTGTAAGCAAGGAATCCCAGTCGGGCTGAGGTGTCATGAAGTATATGAAGCCGCCTGTGTGGTCCCATACAACGATCTCACCTGCAGCAATTTCGTCCCAGCCCTGAAGGTATTCGGCAACTGTCTTGTTGATCGAGCAGTTTGTATCCTCATAGGCATGTCCGCTGCAATTTGCTACCGTATAAAACTCTACCATAATATTATCATGCAGGGTAATTCCTACAGGGGGTGCCTGACAAACACCGTAAGCACCGATCTGGAACTTGACCTCGGGATATTCATCCTCCACCGCCTCACAAATTGCATTCACAAAAAGTACAAGGGTTGCAGACTTTGCCTTATACTGGCGGATCACCGCTCTGCAATTATCGCAGAGACATATACTGGGAGTATCGTTGATACCGATACCTATAACGCTTACCTGTCTGTATCTGTCACTTGAAAGGACCTTTCTTACATTTTCGATAACCGCCGCAAGGTTATTTTCATCGGTCATGCAGGGGGTCTGCACATGATAAAGATCCTCGTTTCCGAAATCACCTGTCAGCCATTCGCTGATATTACCGCCCTTAGACTTGGAATAACCGCCTGTTCCGTTAACAGAGCCCTGCATATAGAAGGTACGCATTCTGTACCATGTCATATCTTTAAAATAATATCCGTCTTCAAGAGAGATAACCGGATCGGGCTCGCAGAATACAAAGTCGTCATCATATACACCGCTGTATTCATAGAAGCCCAGCTCGTTCATACAGAAATTAAAAACAGCATTACGGGTACCTGCGATGTTTTTTCCGCTTCTGTCGTCATAGTTGTCGTAATCGGAATCGATACCTGTAATAACAAGTCGGTTGCCCTGAACAGACCAGATATATACCTGATCATCCTCAAAGGAGTCACGATCTACCGTAACAAGTCCGGAATCCTCGCGCGCGGTTCTGCCTACAAGGATCTCATAATCGTAGATCTCGGTATCCTTAACTATGGGAAGTTCTATACCGAGAGAGGTTTTGATTGCCGCCTGAAGATATTCTGCAGATTCAAGAGTGGGACCCTCGCTGCCCTCTTCATTTTCATTATATACTATTTTATAGAGAGAAAGATCATTGCCGTTTATCTCATAACGGGGCTCTATGTAAAGGAAGTTTGAAAGCATCTGGGAGCAAGCGGCTCTCGTCGCCTTGTTTAAAGGATTAAGATAAAGCGTTCCATTAACGTCGGCACCTGCGATAACTTTGTTTGATACCGCCCATGCCATACCGTCCTTTGCCCAGTCGGATACCTTTTCGGCATCGTCAAAGCCTGCAAATGCTACGTAGTCGCAACTTACGTCCATGCCCTTATATTCTGCGTATCTTCTGAGCATGGTTGCAAGCTGCTGACGGGTGATCACTGTGTCGGGAGAGAACTTACCGTTTCCCGTTCCCTCGGTCACCTTATTTCTGCTTGCCCACTCTATTGCGGGAGCATACCACTTGTTTTCATCAACATCGATAAAGGAAGATCCTTTATAGTCGTTTTTATCGAATCCGTCCGCATTTGCAAGAACCTGCGCCAACATCGCTCTTGTCATCTGCTTCGAGGGTTCAAAGGTGGTGGCTGAGGTTCCGTTAAAAAGCTTGTTTTCGTTACAGATACGTACCGCATCGTAATACCAGTCAGAGCTTTTTACGTCCTTAAAGGGATTTTCGTCCCACCATTTTGCGCTTACCGTCAAGGATAATGCGCATATCAGCATTACCGATACGGAGATAATGATAATTAAACGTTTTTTCATTTATTTCTCCTTTTGAAAAAATAATTTTTTCTTTTTTATAAAAATAACGCCTGCACTCGAAACACAGAGTACACCCAATGCAACTGCAATTCCTAAATCAACTGTCTGAGGTGAGGCTGAATTAGTTGAAGCTGAGCTGTTAGGCTTTGTCGGGCTCTGCTGGGGTTTCGAAGAATTGTTATTGGTATTCTGATTTCCGTTATTCTGATTATTTTCGGGGGATGCCGGTTCCTTTTGATCATTATTTGTATCGGTTGGTCCTTGATCCTTCGGATCAACCACGAAAAAGATTCCGTGTGCCTGAATAGTCCAGGGGGTTCCGACAACACCGGGAGTTCCGTCGGGAAATACCGTTGCAACGGTAACGTATCTTGAATGAGTTATTCTCTGCTCCGCCTCGGGATCGTAACGTCTGTCATAATATATAACGGAAGCACTTATAACGTTACCCTCCTTGATTATATCCTCGGGGGTGATCTGTACGAATCCGAAGGAGGTCTCATCCACGTCCTTACATATCGTATCCCAGGGAATAGCCGCCTCAAAAAGCCAGCCGCCCTCGGTGGTCTTGCCCTTCGCGGGAACGATATCGGTTATCTCCGCCTTGTTCACATGAGTACGGTATGTACGCACCTCACCGCCCTCGAAAAGTCCTATACAGTACCATGCGGCGGGATCTGTTCCGAAGCCCTCGTGAAGAAGAGACTGCAGTGGGTCGGTACTTAAAATGAATACGTCACCGTCCCAGCCGGGAAGGTCGCCCACGTCATCTCCCTCTATCCAGTCTTCTCCTTCGCAAAGAGAGTATTCGGGAATCTTAATATCTGCGGCGATATAAAAATACTCGGAATCATAAGCACGGTAGAGGTTTCCGCTGACATCAACGGTCTGTCCACCCCACGCTCCTTCGGTATTGGTCTTATCAAAATACTGTGCTTCGGACCAACCTTCGCCGGTATTTATAATACCATCTATCACAGGAGTTGCTTCAGGAAGAGTAATACGGCCGATTTCAGCCACAAAATCCTCTTCCCAGCTGTATTCGTTCGCAAAAGCGGGGGTCACGCTTAATGCAAGTGTAAGAATTGAAAAACAAATTATAAATAACTTCTTCATATTCAAACCTTTATTTCACCTTACGCCCAATTTGCAGGAGAAATATAAATGTTGAAATTAGGATCTCCGTGTTCTGAAAAGACGATATTACGAGACATAACTTCATCATAAATCTTCTGGCTTTCAACCATGTAAGCCGACTTTTGTTCATCGGTTCCTTTAGTATACAAGGAATCGTAGGTTACGCACTGCTTTAAATATCTCCAAGACAAATTGGTGATAAAAAGTCTATCCTTTTGTTCCGGGGTTTCAGCCTTTGCCATTGCATCTGCCCAGTAAGCATCAAAAGCATCAGCCTTTTCAAGCACCTCATCGTAATCATAATAACCGGAAACATCGGTATGGAATCCATGGCACTTTGTGTTACCTAACTCAGTCATCTCATCTATATATTTGCGTAACGACTGCCAACCCTCGCCATAATATGCTTTAAGAAAGCCGTTCATAAGGTAACTGTACTCTTCCTCGCTCATATAGGGATCACGGTAGAGACGGTTAAAGAGGAATGCACGAAGCTCGCAGAAGGTTGCCTGCTGTCCGCTATGACTGTTCAGAAATACACCTTCAACACCGTTATCGGCAAAATATGCCGCGTTTTGACGGATAGAGTCAAAATCGGGGAAGGGTGTCATTGCATCGGTAAAGCATCCCGTGTGCTCCCAAAGATACATATGTGAGGTTATCTCGCCCCACTTTTTGATAGTTTCCGCAGATTCTTTATTGAACTTACAAGTTACGTCAGAATATTCATGAGAAGGACAAAGATGCAAGGTATTGTAATAAAGAAGCATATTATCATGGAGCTTTGTTTCCTTAGGTGGTTCTATGCTCCAGTTATACGCCCAGGTTGCAAATTTAAGATTAGGTACCTCATCCTCAAAGGTTTCACATATCTCGTTGCAAAGACGGACAAGAGCTCCGCCGCGCGTTCCTTCCTCGCGATATGCCTTCATACAGTCTTCGCATCTGCAATATGCCTGGCTGTCATTTTGAATAAGACCGATAAGATTTAACGAAGGCTTTTTCGCAAGAAGCTCTCTGATGTTATCTTTAAGAGACTGAATATTATCAGGATCGGTAAGACAAGGGGTATCCCATGTGTTTTCATAGGTATATTTCCATTTTCCCGTCATAAGGTTACCAAGCTGATGAGGAAGTCCGCAACCCCATTCGCTGTAATAGCTACCCAGTTCGCAGCTACCGATTTCACTCGCATCTTTGATATAAAGTGTTCTTGCTTCCATGAAAGGACCGTCTATATATTCATATCCGTTCTCCAAAGATATAACGGGATCGGGCTCTGCCTTGATACCATCATCAAAATAGAAGGTAAGTCCGAATTCCTTTTCAAGAAAATAAAATACAGCACATTCGGTTCCATTTATATTATGGGTGGTTCTTGAGCCGTCATCGGTATCGGTATCACTGTCTATACCCGCAAGAACGAGATAGTTACCCTGAACCGAACAAAGAAAATCGGTATCGTTCTTAAAGGATGCTCTGTCAATGTTTACAAGATCCATTTCCTCGCGGTTCGTTTTGCCCACAAGTATCTCATACTCTCCAACAGCCGACTCGTCTGTTACCACAGGTAATTTAACGCCAATGCTGTATTCGATATAGGTAGAAAGGGCTGTTGCCGCATCCTTTACGTCATCAAAGCAGTCCTTGGGGCGTACTATGGTATAAAGAGAAAGGTCATTACCGTTAATTTCATAAACAGGCTTTATGTATAGGAAGTTTGAAAGCATCTGGGAACAAGCGGCTCTCGTCGCCTTGTTTAAAGGATTAAGATAAAGGGTTCCTTTAACGTCAGCTCCTGCGATAACTCCGGTAGATACCGCCCATTTCATCCCGTCACTTGCCCAGTCTGACACCTTATCGGCATCTGCAAAGGAATCGAAGGACACCTCTGCTACAGCTACGTCCATGCCCTTATATTCTGCGTATCTTCTGAGCATGGTTGCAAGCTGCTGACGGGTGATCACTGTGTCGGGAGAGAACTTACCGTTTCCCGTTCCCTCGGTCACCTTATTTCTGCTTGCCCACTCTATTGCGGGAGCATACCACTTGTTTTCATCAACATCGATAAAGGAAGATCCTTTATAGTCGTTTTTATCGAATCCGTCCGCATTTGCAAGAACCTGCGCCAACATTGCTCTTGTCATCTGCTTTGAAGGTTCAAAGGTAGTTGCGGAGGTACCGTTAAACAGCTCGTTTTCATTGCAGATACGTACTGCATCGTAATACCAGTCAGAGCTTTTTACGTCCTTAAAGGGATTTTCGTCCCACCATTTTGCGCTTACCGTCAAGGATAATGCGGAAATGAGCATCACCAATACGGCAAGGATAATAAACAAACGTTTTTTCATTTTGTGCTCCTTTACAAATTGTTTTAAAGTACGATTTAAGGATGAATAGGTTTCTCCTTTATTATAACTATTATATTATAACATATCATAACGATAATTGTCAAGTTGCACAAACATAAAAGCGAGCGCCGGTCCACAGCAATACCAGAGCATGAATCATCCGAAAGCTACTTTATTTCGTTACATGAAGAGAATCATTTTCCTATAAATTAAAAAATTCATAATTTCGCTGTTGACATACAAAGTTTTTCGTGTTAGAATACTGTTCGGCACACAGTGTGCTGCGGAGGGTGTCATGAAAGAAAGGCAACAAAAATATATCAATGATGAAATGTCACAAAGTATCATAGATACAGTTGAAAAGCTCGCCTCCGAGCAGGGAGCGGAATCTGTAACTGTCAGAATGGTTATGCGGGAGCTTAATATTACCAACCGTGTTTTTTATAATCGATTTCGTAATATAGACGAGGTACTTGAGATAATCTATGAAAACACAGTTCTTAAGATAAGGGAAAGCATTATCTCGGAGTTCGATCCCGAAAAGGATTTTTTCACTCAGGTAATAAACATCGTTGCAAATACTCTTGTTATGTCCTATGAAAATAAGATGAATCTTAATCACTATATTTTCGAAAACGATTCCACCTCTGAAGAAAACTATAATTGGTGGAAATCAAAGATAGAAGAGCTCATTGAATTCGGAAAGCAAAAGGGATTTATCGGCAATATAGACAGTAAAAAAATGAGCTATTCCATATGGTGCTTTATCAGAGGTTATAATGCCGATGCTTTGGGCAGGGGGCTTAAAAAAGAAGAGGCTCTGGAAAATTTCAAATACAGCTTCGGTATTCTTCTTGACGGTATGGCACATCCAACCAAATAATTATTATTAATTAAATAATCAAATTTTTACGGAAAGAAATTTCCGTAAAAAAATATTTAGCACACCGTGTGCTGAAACCGTTGAAAATTCATTCACTAAGGAGAGATTTATGAATAACCATATTATACATGAGAAAAAAAGCTTTGCAAATATGAGAGAACTTATCGAATGGGCAGGCAAGGAGCACGGCGAAAAAACCGCTTATTCCTACCGTAAAAAGCCAAATGACAAGCAGATAAAAAAGGTGAGTTTCCTTCGGTTTCGCGATGACGTCCGTCATCTTTCCTGCGCTCTTAATGTTATGGGCTGTACAGAAAAGCATTGCGCGGTAATAGGTAAGTTTTCCTATGATTGGGCGGTAATGTATTTTTCACTTCTTTCCATAGGAGCTGTTATTGTTCCTTTAGATAAGGAATGGCTCTCAAAGGACCTTTCGGATACCTGTAAAAAAGCAGATGTAAAATTCCTTTTTGCCGATGAGGATATAAAGGGAAAGGCTGATGATATTTCAAAGACCGTTTCACTTTCTCACGAAACTGTATATATGCTTTCAAAAGATGAGGAAATGAGTATTAAAAAGCTCACGAATAAGGGTAGAAAAATATATTCTGAAAACTCCTCCCTTTATTTCGATGCCGATATCGACCCCTTCAAGATGGCGCTTCTGGTATTTACCTCGGGTACAACGGGAAAGGGGAAGGGTGTCATGCTTTCACAGAATGCTATACTCTCCGACATAAACGATGCTATCCCCTATATCGATTATTCGGGCAAGACCGTTTCCCTGCTCCCTCCCCACCATACGTACGGCTCTACCGTAATGTTCGCGGGTCATACCGTCATCGGTGCAGAAATATATATTTCCTCAGGTCTTAAATATATCACAAAGGAAATGAAGGAACAAAAGCCGGGACATCTTGCTCTTGTTCCGCTATATCTTGAGACCTTCTACAGAAGGATCCTTCAGACAGTAAAGGACAAGGGAAAGGAAAAGCTTCTTTTCAGAATGATAAAAATAAGTAATTTCCTTCGTAGATTCGGAATAGATATAAGAAAGAAGCTCTTTTCATCTGTACGCGATGCCTTTGGCGGCGAGCTTAAAACCGTAATTTCGGGCGGTGCACCGATAAACCCTGAGATACTCGAATTTTTCGAGGCAATAGGCATATCCACCTTAAACGGCTACGGCATTACCGAATGTGCGCCCCTTATCGCCTTCAACCGCTCAAAAAACATCGTTCCCGGAAGTGTTGGTAATCCTATGGATATTGTCAGCATAAAAATAGACGATCCCAACGAGGAGGGCGAGGGCGAGATCCTTGTGAAGGGTCCAAATGTAATGCTTGGCTATTATAATGACGAAGATGCGACAAAAGAAGCTATGACTGCAGACGGGTATTTCAGAACGGGGGACTACGGAAGATTCGACAAAAACAAAATCCTATATATAACAGGAAGAAAGAAAAATCTCATTATTCTCTCTAACGGCAAAAACGTTTATCCCGAGGAGATAGAAAACGAATTTACCGCCATTCCCGGACTTCTTGAAATAATCGTTTACGAGGGGCAGAGCAAGAGAGCTCTCGAGTATAATGCCATTGTTGCAGAGATCTTTCCCGACAGAGAATACTTCAAGAAAAACGGCATTGAGGATATCTTTGGATACTTCAAAAAGTATATCGATAATCACAACAGAGAGACCGTAGTTTATAAAAAAATAGCAATTCTTAAGATAAGAGAAAATGAGTTTCCCAAAAATACACTGCGTAAAATAATTAGATATAAACTTGATATGACCATAGATTGATTTTCAGTTGATATTTTTTTCTTAAATATATTGACAAATCGTGTAATTTATTATAAAATCTTGTCATATTATTTTTTAGAAAGGAAATGTATCATGGAAAAGAAAACTTATAATTGGCTTACAGTTTTACTTCTCAACATAGTTACCTGCGGAATTTATTCCATCTATGTTTTCCACTGTATGTCCACCGCTAACAACGAAGAAGCTGCACGTTACGGAATCAAGCCCAGAATGACCTATCTCATAGCATTTCTTCTCGGCTTAGTTACTTGCGGAGTCGTTCCTCTCGTATGGTTCTTCCTCTTCAATATGCAGCAGGTTGAGCTCGCTCAGGCAAAGGGTGTTAAGGTTGCTCCCATAGACAACGGTATCGTTCTCGGATTACTTATGTTTATCCCCTTTTACAGCTTCTACGTAATTTGCGACAACTACAACCGCACCATCGTAGCATAATTCTATGCCTTATAATTCAAGAAAGCCGTCCTTTCGGATGGCTTTCTTTATTATATAACTTATTACAGTCATCGGATGAACCTATAACACGCTCAAACACTTTTGTTATTTGCGGCAGTTTGCCGTTTTTCATATTATAACATTAAAAATGCTGACGTTTCAACGGCGGTTGACAAAAATCTGCGGCTATGGTAGAATAAAACAAATTTTATATCAGAGGTATAAATATGTTAAAAAAGATATATGAATCGGACAAGTTCCTTTCTAATGTACTTGCAGGACTTATTGCCATTATACTTGTCATCTCGTTTATTTTATTCCTCATATTTGCTATTTCCGAGGGTTTTGCCGTAGGAGCGTCAATTCTGGGCTCGGGTATTGGCTTATCTATCGGTCTGTTTATCGATTATTACATAGCCGGATGCTTTGGTCTCGTTGCCGAGGATAAGGGTTATGACGCATCCTTTTTTATCCGTTTTTCTTTTATTTTTACAATGATAGGATATATTCTTGTTGCCGCACTTCCCGACAGAGGGGACAATGAACCGAATGAATAAAACACATTAAACGGCATAGATTCATTTTAGGGAGAAGAAAATGCATAAACTAACTTTTCGTTATGCCCAAAAAAGCGATTGCGCCTTGATCCTTCATTTTATCAAAGAGCTTGCTGCTTATGAAAAAATGCTTAATGAAGTAGTCGCAACAGAGGAACTTTTGCAAAAATGGATATTTGACAATAAAAAGGCAGAGGTCATTTTTGCTTGTGTAGAAGGCAAAGAAGTCGGATTTGCTTTATTTTTTCATAACTTTTCCACATTTCTCGGAAGATCGGGGATTTATCTGGAGGATCTCTACGTTATACCCGAGCACCGAAATAAAGGCTACGGCAAAGCGTTGTTGAAAAAGCTTGCACAGATAGCCTTGGAAAGAGGCTGCGGGAGATTGGAATGGTGGTGCCTTGATTGGAATCAACCGAGTATTGATTTTTATTTGTCCCTCGGTGCCGAGCCGATGAAGGATTGGACCGTTTACCGTATTGCCGGAGATACCCTGAAAGAGTTGTCACAATGATAATATGATTAAAGCACCGCATTTTAGAAAAGTGTGGTGCTTTAATCGTATCGAAAAAATCGGTCAAAGCTGTGATAATGATAATTAATTATGTATTTCCTCTGCGCCGGTTTCGGGTATTAATACAAAAGAGCCCAATTTTTCGGACTCTCTTTGGCAATGCAGAACAATAATGATGTAGTTTAGTTTTTAATGAAATATCTCACTTTGTTCGATATGAAATAATCCTGACGGATTATGAAATATTTTTCTTTTAGAAAAATGTGAAATAAAATTTGCCTTTTCATATTGCGTAGCAATATTTCATACACGAAGTGTATTTCATAGCGAAGCTATTTCACTTGCCGCAGGCAAATTTCATTGAAAAAGCGACTTGTCGAAACAAGTCGCTTTTTCTGGAGGCGCCACCCAGATTTGAACTGGGGAATCAGGGTTTTGCAGACCCATGCCTTACCACTTGGCTATGGCGCCATATAGATTACGACAGGAACGCGTGTGCTCCTGTCGTAAAAGATGGAGCGGAAGACGAGATTCGAACTCGCGACTTTCACCTTGGCAAGGTGACACTCTACCACTGAGTCACTCCCGCATATGGTGCCTCCGGTCGGAATCGAACCAACGACACGGGGATTTTCAGTCCCCTGCTCTACCGACTGAGCTACAGAGGCAAAGACTGGCGACCCGGATGGGGCTCGAACCCACGACCTCTAGCGTGACAGGCTAGCGTTCTAACCAACTGAACTACCGGGCCATATGTGGTGGGAACAACAGGGCTCGAACCTGTGACCCCCTGCTTGTAAGGCAGATGCTCTCCCAGCTGAGCTATGCTCCCACAACTTTGTCGCCAGTCACACGCGACTTTAATAGTATACTAAATTTTTCTCCAAATGTCAAGCAAAATTTTGAAAAAATTTTTCCATTTTTTTATTATTTCTGAAAAAGTTATATTTTCCTTGCAATTTATCCGGAAATATGGTAAATTTATATTCAGATAATTTCACGCCATGAAAATTTTTTTTTAAATTTTCCCTTTACATTATATTTTATTATTTACAAAAGAGAAAAAATGTATTAAAATATTATCATGGAAACAAGGAGGGATGAACAGATGTTTGACAACACACAAAAGTTCGTCTTAAAAAAAGATCAGGACGATGAGATGAAATTCATCCTGACAGAAATCTATGACGCACTGAAAAGTAAAGGCTACAACCCCATAAGTCAGATTGTCGGATATATCCTTTCGGAAGACCCGACATACATCACAAACCACAACAATGCACGCAGTCTTGTACGTAAGCTTGACCGTGACGAGCTTCTCCACACACTCGTCCGTCATTACTTATCGGATTGAGACGGCGGATATGATTTTAATTCAGGAGGATAACCATGGCATCAGCAAAAAAGGAAGAAAAGCTACTGACATACAAAGGACGCGCACTTACACGAAAGGATAAGGTTCTCTATTATGGCAGCATGGCGGATAAGTACATTATAATGCTTCAAGTAACCGACGACAAAGACCTGGAGGATATCAAGCTTGCAACCCGGGTTTCGCTTCAGCTTCAGCTTACTGACCCGACGATAAAATCAAAGGACAGAATAGTGAAGAAAACCGAAACGGACGGACTTTATCAGGCAATGGATATTGCTGCAATCTGGCTTGAGCGCGCACTCAAAGACGCATAATCTGCAAGATCGTTACCCGCGGAAATTCCGCGGGTATTTTTATATTTGTACATATTATAATAAATTTCGACAAAACTTTGTATATTATGTCAATTGAAATATACCCGGTTATCGTGGTAACATATACTTAATATTTGCCACAAGGCAAGATAGAGGCGCATCAATCAAGAGTAACTGTGCTTTTTCAGGAAATACTGTACAGTGAAAGGGACTGATGCCGAAGTGGTTTTCTTGTTGCCTGAAACAGGATACTGCTGGGACGGTGCACAATATGCACCGTACTGTCACGGATGTGGAGCGCTATCTTCAAGATTACGTAATTTTATGCGAGGTTGTGAAGCTGCGTTTTTGCGTCACAGCCTCTATATTTATTTAAGGAGGGTGAATTATGATTCACTTAAAAAAATCGCGTATCCTCGCAATTCTCGCGCTCGCGGTAATGCTTTTACTTACCGTATCACCTCTGGCTGTCGCAGCAGATATCGATCTTACCGATGCTGATGTTGCATCAGAATATCTCGACAGCTACTCCGACAACGTCGGAAGCGATCCGGACTTCGGAGAGAACCTTGCCAAAGCACTTGAAACAAAGCGCGCCGATATCCCGGCATATTCGACATGGCTTTCTCTTCTCCCGCCGATTATCGCTATTGCCCTCGCCCTTATCACAAAAGAGGTTTACTCTTCCCTCTTTATCGGTATAACGGCAGGCGCACTTATGTACGCAAACTTTAATTTTTCGGGAACAATTGACCACCTTTTCGTTGACGGCTTCATCTCGTCAATTGCAGATCCTTACAACATAGGTATAATTATTTTCCTTGTTGTTCTCGGCACAATTGTTTCGCTTATGAACAAGTCGGGCGGCTCTGCTGCATTCGGACGCTGGGCATCAACTCACATCAAATCCCGCTTTGGTGCACAGCTCGCAACAATAGCTCTTGGAATCCTCATTTTTGTCGATGACTATTTCAACTGCCTCACCGTCGGTTCTGTTATGCGCCCGGTATGCGATAAGTTCAAGGTTTCGCGTTCAAAGCTTTCTTATCTTATAGATGCAACGGCCGCTCCGATATGCATCATTGCCCCGATTTCTTCATGGGCAGCTGCCGTTGCGGGCTTTGTTTCCGAAGACCAGATAGGCGGTCTTGAGCTCTTTATCAAAGCTATTCCCTATAACTTCTATGCAATCCTTACCATTGTAATGATGCTCACTCTCGTAGTACTGAAGTTTGATTACGGTCCGATGAAAAAGCATGAAGTGAGCGCACTGAATCTTGACTCTATGCATGGCGATGTTTTCTCTGCCGACGAAAAAGAAATGCTCCGTCATATCGAAGATGCCGATACAAACAAAAACGGCAGTGTCTGGGATCTTGTTGCTCCGGTTGTTGTGCTTATCATAGGCTGCTTGCTCGGTCTTCTCTACTCCGGCGGTTTCTTCTCCGGCACAAGCTTTATTGACGCATTCTCCGGCGCAGACGCATCTGTTGGTCTTGTTTTGGGTGCATTTGCAGGACTTATTTTCTCTGTTATTTACTTTATGTGCAGACGCGTTCTCAAGTTCCGTGATTGTATGGATTCTCTCCCGGAAGGCTTTAAGGCAATGGTTCCCGCCATTATGATTCTCTGCTGCGCATGGACTCTTAAGGCTATGACAGACAGCCTTGGTGCAAAGATCTTTATCGCCGAGTTTGTCCGCATCAGCGCAAGCTCCTTTATCCCGCTCCTTCCTGCAATCGTATTCCTCATCGGTGTCGGTCTTTCCTTCTCAACGGGAACATCGTGGGGTACATTCGGCATTCTCATTCCGATTGTTCTCGCAATCTTCGGCGGCTCCATCAGCAACGAAATTGCCATTATCGCTATTTCCGCATGTATGGCAGGTGCTGTTTGCGGCGACCATTGCTCACCAATTTCGGATACCACAATTATGGCGTCTGCAGGTGCTCAGTGTGACCACCTAAATCACGTTTCAACGCAGTTGCCTTACGCAATGACCGTTGCCGGCGTATCCTTTGTTTCTTACCTCATCGCAGGCTTTGTAAAGAACGCCTGGATATGCCTCCCGATTGCTATTGTTCTTATGGTTGCCACCCTTCTGATCATCAAGGTCGCCACAAGCAAAAAGAGCGCATAAATAAGCATTTTTACAGGGTACGACTAAAAACGTCGTACCCTTTTTATATACATATGCACAAAATGGTTTAAAAAAACAAGAAAAAAGACAAATACAAAGTCAAAAAAAAGTTGTATAATGTTAATGCTTATACTAATTTGTGATACGAGGAGAGTTTTCAATGAACATTAATGAGCTGCTGCAATATAACGGAGCAAGCCCCTGTCCTGAGGATATTGATAAATACTGGGATGAAGCTGTTGCTGAGATGAAAGCAACACCCCCCGACGTTGAGCTTATAAAGGTTTGGGATTTGCCAACCGTCGAATGCTTTGATATGTACTATACCGGCGTTGGCGGTGCGCGTATTCACGCAAAGCTTGCACGCCCCAAGAACATAACGAAGCCGACAGGTGCGGTTATTATGTTCCACGGATATCACGTAAGATTTCCCGAGTGGCTCCGTCTTTTATTCTTTGCCGGACAAGGATTCTGCGTTGCTGCGATGGATTGCCGCGGTCAGGCGGGTCTTTCAGAAGATAATTCTTCATGCACAGGTACAACTGTTGAGGGACATATCATCCGCGGTGCATTTGAGTCTGATCCCGGAAAGCTCCTTTACCGCAGTATTTTTCTTGATGCAGCGCAGCTTGCCGGAATTGTTGCCGATATGGATTGCGTTGACGAAAACCGGCTTTATACCTTTGGCGGTTCTCAGGGCGGTGCAATTTCCCTTGCCTGTGCTTCTCTCGAGCCGAGAATCAAAAAAGTCTTCCCCTACTGCCCGTTTTTATGCGACTACAAGAAAGCATATGAGCTCGGCGGTGTTGCATTTACAGAAATCGAACAGTATTTTGTACGCTCAGACCCGCGCCACGAAACCGGAGATGCACTTTTTGAGAGACTGGGGTATATTGATATTCAAAACCTCGTTCACCGCTTAAAAGCGGATGTCAAAATGGCGTCAGGACTCAAGGATACATCCTGTCCCCCGCAAACTCAGTTTGCTATGTTCAACAAAATACCGACAAACAAGGAATACATACTTTATCCTGACTACGGACACGCAGATTACCCCGAGGTCTTTGATCTTGCTCTGCGCTGGTTCTTAGAAGAGTAACAAAAAGCAGGTATGACACAAGCTCGCGTCATACCTGCTTTTTTGTTACTGTTTTTATTTTTCCTCTATTTCGTTGATTATTTCATAAAGCTCTTCTTTACCAAAAAGATATTTGTTGTCGCAGAACTGGCAGTTCACCTCAGCCTGACCGTCTTCTTCGGCTATTATCCGAAGTTCCTCTGCTCCTATCGACATAAGCACACCGCGGGTTCGCTCGCGAGAGCAGGTACATTTATATCCGACTTCATATTCATCCAGAACTTCGATTTCAAACCCGGTTAAAGTAGTTTCAAGAATCTTCTCAAGACTCATGCCCTCATCAAGACATTCTGTTACCGCACGGGCTTTCTTTATGCATTCTTCGAGGCGGTCAATCTCATCATCGTATACGCCCGGAAGAAGCTGGATAATATATCCTCCGGCAGCACGGATAGACCAATCCCGCTCGACAAGTACGCCGAGAGCACATACTGACGGAATCTGCTCGCTTGTTGCAAGATAAGCTGTTATATCCTCTGCTATTTCTCCACTGACAAGCTGAGTTTGCCCGATATAAGGCTCCTTCATTCCAAGGTCTTTTATTATGCTTAACGTGCCGTTTCCAACACCTCCGGATACATTTATCTTTCTGTCACTCTCGCGCACAGGAAGATCTGCCTGCGGATTTTTGCAATACCCACGCACATATCCAAGACTATCGGAAACCGCAACAATTGAACCTATCGGACCGTCTGAATCTATCCTGACGGTAATGGTATCGTTTTCTCCCTTTAAGTCATTTCCAAGAAGCGATGCCGCAACAAGAGTTCTCCCGAGCGCAGCAGAAGTAAGCGGGGTAAGATCGTGTATGCGGCGAGCTTCTTCAACGGTCTCACGCGCAGTCATTGCAAGTATTTTAATTGCACCGTCGCATGTGACGGCACGGATTATTCTGTCTGCCATATATTTCCTCCGTAATTTTTCTTCTATAATATTTTAACATTTCAAAAGACGAATGTAAAGAGCTATTTAAAGGTCGTGAAAATATTTTATCAGTAAATTATTTTTCAACACGCTTTAGCTCTCCTGTGGTTATGGTTGTTTTTGCATATAAAAAGGTAAAATATGCATTGTTTTTCCAAAAAACTTATGTTATCATATAATAAAAAGGAGCGTGAACAAAATGTTTTCTAAAGAAGATAAAGCATTTGCTTCCGAATTTCTGGACAGAGTCGTAAAAAAAGTTACTGCGATGGCTCCTGAAATCGGCGCAAACTTCCCTACAACAAACTCAAGAATCGGTGAATGGGATCCAAAAGGAACGAAAGCCAGTATTTCAAGCTGGACAACTGCTTTCTGGCCCGGCATGATGTGGCTTATGTACTTAAAAACCGGTGATAAAATGTTCCGCGAGTATGCCGAAGGCTGCGAAGCAAAGCTCGACGAGGCGTTTGACATTTTCACAGGAATCCATCATGACGTCGGCTTTATGTGGTCTCTTTCCGCTGTTGCTGATTATAAAATCACCGGCAATGAGAAATCAAAAGCCCGCGCAATGCACGCAGCGACAGTTCTTGCAGGTCGTTTTAATCACGTTGCAAAATATATCCGCGCATGGGATCACTCCAGCCACCGCTGGGCAATAATTGACTGCATGATGAATATTCCTCTTCTCAGCTTTGCGACATCCATTCAGGATGACCCGCGTTTTGAGCAGGTTGCACGCGCACACGCCGATACTGTTGCGAAAAGCTTTATTCGCGGCGACGGTTCTTCCAACCACGTTGTTGAGTTTGACCCGGAAACCGGTGATGTTCTTGCAACTCCGCGCGGACAGGGTTATGAAAGCGGCTCCTCATGGTCCCGCGGTCAGGCATGGGCACTTTACGGCTTTGCACTTGCATATCTTAACCTCGGCAAGCAGGAATATCTCGACACCGCAAAGAAGGTTGCACACTACTTTATCGCAAATATCGAAGACGGAAAGCTTCCGCTCGTTGACTTCCGCGCCCCCGAAGAACCGGTATACTACGATTCCTCTGCCGCTTCTATTGCAGCTTGCGGTCTTATTGAAATTTCAAGAGCGGTTCCGGAGTATGAAGCAAAGATTTATGAGCGTGCAGCGATGAAGCTTTTGCGTGTTCTTGATGAAAACTGCAACTATGACCCGAAAGAGCTTCGTTTGCTTGAAAATGCTTCAAGTGCATACCACACTCCCAACGGAATGCATATGCCATGGATTTTCGGCGACTATTATCTCCTTGAAGCTCTTATGAAGCTTGACGGTAACGACGGCAGATTTACAGTACATAAATAAAATAGTATATAATTAACTCCCCGCTGACGCAGGGAGTTAATTATATAGGCAACACATCCTCCCGCTTACACGGGAGGATGTGTTCGTTTATAACTTTTAGTCCTCTATAAAGACTTCTTTACCGGTTCTTGCCGACTCATATATCGCAAGGATAAGACCTACGCTGTGAAGAGCCTGTTCACCTGTAACCATCGGGTCGCGGTTATCAAGGATTGCTCTTGACATATCTTCAATCTGATATGCATGAAGATTGTCTGTATATGTACAGTTAAGACCACCCATAGTTCCCGTCGTTTCCGGCTTTTCGATACTTTTGTCCTTCATTTCCCACTTATAAATACCCTTGTTACCAATCTCGGCAAAGCCTTCTGTTCCGCCGATTGTAAAAACAGTATCAAGTCCCGGATAAACGGTTGTTGCACATTCAATTACGCCCATTGCACCGTTCTTATAACGGACCATAATTACGGCTGTATCCTCAACGTCGGTTTTCCAGTTAAGACGCTCACAACGTGCAAAAACGCTCTTAATTCCGCCGGTCATCCAGTCGATAAGGTCAACGCCGTGGATTCCCTGATTCATAAGCGCGCCGCCGCCATCAAGCTCCCATGTACCGCGCCAATCGCCGCTGTCATAATATGCCTGATCTCTATAGTACTTAAGGTATGCATCACAGAGAGTAACTTTTCCGAAAACACCGTCTTCGACAGCCTTTTTCATAGCTATTGCAGCCGAGAAGGTTCTGCGCTGGAATATGCAGCCGAGCTTCACGCCGTTTTTCTTACACGAATCAATGAGAGCCTTCATCTTTTCACGGGTAACATCCATCGGCTTTTCACAAAGAACGTGGACACCGTGCTCTGCTGCAATTATGCCGCATTCAGCATGCAACCCACTCGGAGTGAGAATACAACAAACATCTATCTTCTCTTTTTCAAGCATCTCTGCCTCATCTGTATACCAGTTTACGCCATACTTTTCTCCGGTTTCACGCGCCTTTGCTTCGTCAATATCGCATACCGCACAAAGCACGGATGAGTTGGACTTTTCGATACCATCCAGATGATTCCATGCGATTCTTCCGCAACCTACGATTGCATATTTTACCTTCATAACAAGTACCCTCCGTTTGAGTTTTTTGTACCTAAATGATACACTGCTCCCCCGTTTTTTTCAAGATGTAATTTGCACAAAATTGAACTAATTTAATCCCCGACACTGTGCGATGTGCAACACACAGCGTCGGGGACATTTCAGCTTTATTCAGAATAGTAATTTATAAGGCAACCTGCAAGTATTATATCGCGTTCTTCACGCGTAAGAGCCGGAAGACGAAGTGTTATTTCCTTTTCCGTACCGTTCTTTATAAGGCGTGCCGCAACCGATTCTTCGTCGCCGAGAAGAACCTTTCTTATACCTTCAATGTATATAAGATCGCCCGCTTCAATTCCGGAGGTATCAGCATCATCAAAGATGAACGGCAGCATTCCCCAGTTTACAACATTTGAGCGATAACGCTTTGTTGCAAACTCACGGCAGATATTAGCAACACCGCCAAGAACTCTCTGGCACGATGCCGCCTGCTCACGAGCGGATCCGTCACCGGGCTTTAGCGCAAATACAGCCGTTCCGACAGATGTGTTTGAAGGATCAAGCCCTTCTATGCCAAACGCATCAAGCGCATCGGCTTTTCCTTCACGTCGGGCAAGCTCAGCAGCATATACTGCCTGTGCACGACCGACATATGCCGGATCTTTTCTCGACAAAGCGAAAGACGCAAGCTTTATCGGATTAGAGCGGTAAGATGAAGTTTCTCCCGACGGAATAAGCTCATCCGTAGTCGTTACCGGATCATAAATTGCGCTCGCAACAGAAATGAGAAGGTTGTCCGTCATGCCAATCATTTCAGGCCAATCTGCGATATTAGGACCGAATTTAAGCTCTTCATCCGGTTTCGGATTCCCTACGCCATAGTAAATACGACTCTTATACGGAGAAGCATCGAAGCTGTATTTTTCATCTTTTGAATCAGCCGGAATATTATCAAGCTCAAATGCAGAAGTGAGCCTTCCGCCGTTTAGCGCAGTTGCCGCGATAGATCTCGCATCCATAAGTGCAACATACGAAATCTGACCGTCACCCGGCTTACTTCCCTCACGGTTGGGGAAGTTACGCGTTGCGTGGCGGATGGATAAAGCACCGTTTGACGGAACATCACCCGCACCAAAGCACGGACCGCAGAAGCAAGAGCGAATGCTTACGCCGGAAGCCGTGAGGTCACCGAGAGTGCCGTCACGCATAAGCTCAATAGACATCGGCGTACTTGCCGGATAAACAGAGAGCCAGAAGGAACCGTCACCGGTTGTTGCTCCCTTGAGAATATCACGAACACGGTGAATGTTCTGGAAAAGACCGCCCGAGCATCCGCCGACAAAGCCCTGATCTACATAGAGCTCGCCGTTTTTGATTTTATTCAGGAGGGATACCTTTTTATCATCAATACCAAGCATTTCCTTTGCATCACGGTCAACACCCGCAAGGATATCCGAAAGATTCTTCTTAAGATCCGAAATCTTAAATGCGTTTGACGGGTGGAACGGAAGCGCAATCATCGGCTCAATCTTCGACAAATCAACCCTTACCGCGCAATCGTAATATGCACCGTTTTCGGGATGAAGCGGCTTATAGTCCTCAGGACGTCCGTGGACGGTTAAAAACTCACATACGGTTTTATCAGTTTCCCATATAGATGAAAGACATGAGGTTTCCGTTGTCATAACATCAATGCCGTTTCGGAAATCCATGCTGAGGTTCGCGATACCGGGGCCGACAAACTCCATAATCTTATTCTTTACGGCTCCGTCGCGGAACACAGCGCCGATTATCGCAATTGCAATATCCTGCGGGCCGACGCCGGGGCGCGGAGCTCCCTCAAGATATACGCACACAACATCCGGATATGCAATGTTGTATGTCTTTGAAAGAAGCTGGCGCGCAAGCTCAGGTCCGCCCTCACCGATTGAAATTGAACCGAGAGCACCGTAGCGCGTGTGTGAATCCGAAGCCAAAATCATTTTACCGCAACCTGCATAACGCTCACGCATATATTGGTGGATAACCGCCTGATGAGCAGGAACAAATTCTCCGCCGTATTTTTTCGCGGCAGAAAGACCGAAGATATGGTCGTCCTCATTTATTGTTCCGCCGACAGCACAAAGGCTGTTGTGGCAGTTTGTGAGAACATACGGAAGCGGGAATTTTTCAAGTCCCGATGCGCGGGCAGTCTGAATTATGCCAACGTATGTAATGTCATGAGATGCCATAGCATCAAATTTAATTTTCAGCGAATCCATAGTATCTGAAGTATTGTGAGCCTCCAGAATGGAATATGCCATAGTTTTCTTTTTTGCCTCGCTCGGAGCTGCAAGACCGAACGCGCTTGCATCCTTCATCGAGAGAAGGCAACCGTCTTTTAAATATACGCCGTTTTTGATAACAGAAACCATCTTAAAACATCCTTTCTTATCTATCTAATTATAGACTAAATCGCAACTAAAATCAAGGTAATTTTCACATATATCCAATAAAATTTCATGTGGCACCTTTTTGCCGTTTATCCTGATCTCGGAAAGTGTTCCTTTTTCTGCTGCTTTCATATCAAAAACAAGCGTGAGTGTATCAGGAAACAGCGATACCGCCATAAGTGATTTTCCATAAAGCTTAACACCCTTGTCTTCAAGCAGCGATACAAAGCTGTCTTTTGAAATCCGCATTGAAATTTCCACATCAGGTTGCTTTTCCTGCCGTTTTGGCTGCAAAGCGTAAGCGATAAACAGCACGCACGATAAAAGAGCAACACAAAGGACTGCTATAATATATTTTTCCTTTCCACGCATAACAAGCTCTCCTGTTTCTTTTTCGACATCAGCTTTAGACAATTTTTACGCACGGTATGCGATAAAATAATACTGTGAGGTGAGTTTCATGTGGTAAAAACAATTTATGCCGATGTTTTCTTTCTTATCAATTTTATTATAAATTACCTTATTTTATTCACATCCGGATATATAAGCGCACGCTACATCTGCAGATGGAAACTTTTTCTCGCCGCTGCCGTCGGTGCATTATATGGATTTACCGTTTTCCTCCCCGCTTTCCCCTTTTGTACATCCTTGCCGGTGAAGCTTTTTATCTCCTGCCTTATGGTTTTCACTTCGTTTGGCTTCCGCAATATTATTAAAAACACTTTCTTGTTTCTGGCAATTTCGTTTATCTTCGGAGGTGCGGTATTTGCTGTAACGCATTTTGGAAGCGGCGGTCTTTTCGAGATGCATCACGGCTTTTATTACATACATTTATCAGCTTCTGCTCTTATTATCATTTCTTCCCTTACCTATATTCTTTTATTGCTTGTTTTTCGCCGCGGAACAGCCCGTACAGACAGAAAATTCAGCACCGTCACAATTTGTTCTGAAAATAAAAGCATAACTGTTACTGCATTGCACGATACCGGAAATTCTCTTCGTGCTCCCGGCAGCAATGCAAACATAATTATCTCCGATTATGTCACCCTCCGGGAAATACTGCCTGAAAATGTAATAAGAATTATGGATCATATTCTCCCGGAGAATTTCCCGCTACTGCTTGATAAGCTCACAGAATTCGGCAAATTCGGTCTCGTTCCTTATCAAACAATTGAAGCGGATTTTTCACTTATGCTCACGTATCATCCCAAACGTGTTCTTCTCGACGGAAGAACGCTCCCCGGAGCGCTTATCGGATTCTCCCCTCATCGTATATCAAGCGACGGGGCATATTCTGCAATAATTTAGGAGGTTTCCAAAAGCATGAATTTTCGCATTACACTTTACAAGTTTTTAACAAAACTCGGGTTCATTTCTCCTTCAGCCGTTATGTATGTGTGTGGCAGCGAAACTCTTCCGCCACCTCTTTCTGCCGAAGAAGAGGAATATCTTATGGCAAGACTTGAAACAGACTCTGAAAATGTAAGAAAAACTCTTACCGAACACAACCTTCGGCTTGTTGTATACATTGCGCGAAGATTTGAAAACACAGGTATAGGCATTGAGGATCTTGTCTCAATCGGAACAATAGGTCTTATCAAAGCGATAAACACATATAAACCCGAAAAGAAAATAAAGCTCGCTACATATGCTTCGCGCTGTATTGAAAATGAAATTCTGATGTTTCTGCGCAAAACAGCCTCACAAAAAACAGAAATATCCTTTGACGAGCCACTTAATACGGATTGGGACGGAAACGAGCTTTTGCTATCGGATATTCTCGGGACCGAGCCTGACAGCGTTATGCGTCCCATTGAAGACGAAACAGACCGCCAGCTTCTCTTAAATGCTTTAGATACACTTTCCGAAAAAGAAAGAATTATAATCAAAATGCGCTTCGGACTTTTCGGAGAACGAGAAAAAACGCAGAAAGAGGTCGCGGATGCACTGGGCATATCTCAATCTTACATATCGCGCCTTGAAAAAAGAATTATCGCACATCTGAAAAATGAAATATTGAAGTTGTTATGATGAGAATCGGGTTTTGAGGCTTTTGCCTCAAAACCCGATTCTTTGTTAATGCGACATATCTATTTTCACTGAAATGATAAATTATTTAACTTTTTCAAACAGCTTCTGCCACTCGCGAGCAATAATACCATGCCCCATAGCAGTCGGATGATATCCATCACGCGACCAGTATTCTGCCGATGCGTTTTTCAGTTCTTCATCAAACACCTTTTGGAGATTAACGCACGGAAGATCAAATTTTCTTGCCACCCTTTCCGTCGCTTCTACATATTCACTCATAGCTTCACAAAGACTATTAACACTAAAATGAGAAATGTTTTCATATGTTTTTTCAAGCTGTGCGTGAGGTACGATAAAAGGCGTAAAAATCATTATTTTAAGCTCCGGAAGTTCACTTAAACTCTCTTCAACCAAGAGACTGTAAAGCTTTTCATATCTTTCACTTCTTAATTTATCAGCCATATAATCCTGAGACACGTCATTCGCACCCGTCTGTATACTCATATAATCAGGTTGGTGAGCAATAATGTCGCTGTTCATTCTCGAAACCAAATCGCAAACACGATTTCCTGCAATTCCACGGTTTATAAAAGAATATTCTCCCGGATATTTTGCCGCGAGACTCCCTGCCGTAAATGCCGCATATCCGTTTCCCAACGACATTATATCTTCACGGTCGCGATTGCAATCGGTAATAGAATTGCCCATAAAAAGAATTGTCTTCGACATTTCAAACATCACCTTTCTCATTACGAAATTACATAATCGTATTCATCAATGCTGATCTTCACCGGAAGCCCGAGACGCGCCGATTCACGCGCCTTTAAGCACATAAGTGTAGCACGCGCACCATCAAGTTCATCGCAAGGTGACGGAGCATCAAGAAGAATGCAATCAACGAATCGATCCAACATATTGCAATGACCTTTGTTTACCTCAGAGCGCGCAAGCACGGTTGAGTCCGTATTCCTGCGGTTGCGTTCACGCATCTTGTTTATGTAAAGATTTGTTCCCTCTCCATCGCATATATCCGGATACGGATCTTCCATAAAATCATAATTTTTCTTATAGATATCCTCTCTGCCACCGACACGAAGCTGCAGGAAGTGATCCATCTGCATCGAAACTCCGCCATAGTATATCTCAAACAGTTCCTTTGGATGGTCAAAACTTCCGTTTGAAGCATCAAAAATCGTGCATATGGATTGATCCTCGAAAAGAATAGTTACAGATGCGTTCGTTCTTGCCCAGCCTTCAGTATATATCTTTATCGGTTCTTTACCGATGAGGTAACAAGCAAGGTCGAAAAAATGGCAGAACTCACCTATTATTGAACCCTGACCGACAAACTCATCGAAGGCGTATTTCTTAAATGACGCGCTATCGTCATTAATTCGCATCAGAACCATAGTAGCGTCCTCTTCTTTAAGATGGACAGTATTTCCATATCTTTTATACCGCCACGGAGCATCCTTCGGATTTTTCTTTTGGTCTTCTAAAATTGCCTTTGCATCCTCGACGATGGGCGCACATCTTCTGTTAAAGCCGACAACGAATTTGACACCGTACGTCTTTATTATTTTCATAATATCATATGACTCGCGTGGATTTAAACTCATAGGTTTCTCAACAAAAATCGCCTTTTCTGCTTCTGCAGCGGCACGGATAAGTTCTTCACGGACATTATGCACCGTAAGAATGAGTACGCCCTGCACCTCATCGTCCGCCAATACTTCTTTGTAATCTTTGGTTGTGTTTTCCGGGGTATAATTATCCTGAACAAATTTGAGGTTATTATCATCAAGATCACAACACCATTTCACTCTTATTCTTGGATTTGAAAAAGCGTTCTTCAAATGCACATCACGCGCGATATTTCCGCATCCAATAATTCCAATTACTGCTTTTTTCATTTTTATTCACCTTTCTTCAGTATAGATATAAAGAGTGGAAATATAACACACATAATATATTCCCACTCTTTTTTATCATCAGATCACTTTCTTCTCTTTAAGGAACTGACGAAGCTTCTCAATTTGCTCATCTGTGATATGCGTAAACGGATGTCTTGTATATCTCGGTGCAAGACCTGCGATCTCAATCATTCCGCGGATACCGGAATCCCAGTGAACGCCGTTGGCGCTGCACCAATCGAAGAACGCAATTTCGTAATCCTCAATAATCTTTACTGCACCGGCAAGATCCCCATTGTTGTATGCTGACCAAAACCTTTTGTCAACGTCCGGAAACGCACGCGCAAATACAGCAAGATAACCATCAGCACCGTAAGGCGCATAATAGAGGAATGTTTCCATTCTTCCACCGGAGAGATATGCCATCTTATCTCTGATATGCGGAAGCGCCTTTGTTCCGTACGGAAGAGCCTTATCATCCTTTACGGCAACGATACCATTTTCCGGGCCTACGCTGTCATAAATGCGGTTAGAAAGTCCGCCGCAATTGCACGATAGCAACATTGTCGGTGCAACCTTTCCGCAAGCCTTATAGTATTCAACGAGCGTGTCATCAGTCGTGTAGCTACACCAATCCGGAGCAAACGGAATCAAAAGGTCTCCACCGAAATCACGGTACTTTTCAGCAAACTCAACCATCCTGTTATAATACATTCTGTCCGCAGCTCCAATGACCATCGCCCGATGGTTACATGCATCAACAACGACTCGGTTTACCTCAAGCTGTTCTTCATCACCAAGAACCGCAAAGTGACTGTCCCCAGGCGTAAGCAGAAGTGCCTTTGCACCTGACTCTACGAGAAAATCAGTGTATGTTGCGAGGGATTTGTAGTCAATTTCGCCATTTTTCAAAAACGGAGTGCTTATAGATGGAACTGGTGCTGCATGAATTGCTTCACGCACCGCAGAAACATCATAATATTTGTTTTTCATAGAATTGTACCTCGTTTTCTTTGTTATTTTCCAAGCATGCGATTGTATGCGGTTGTATAAATCTCCAGCATCTCAGTAATTCCCATACTTTGTAATTCATTTACAAATGCGTCAAACTCTGAAAGAGGCTTTTGTCCGATGATGAATTTATTTACATTCTCGTTATAGTATGTGTTTATCCCCGTTCCAATTTCGTCAATACGAGCAGCTTCTTCGTCAGTGAACGCAATAAAGCTTGCCGGATTGAAGTACGGCATTGTATGTTCGAGCACCATATCACGGGTTGCCGCAATGTCTTCAGATTCTGATACAAGAACAGAGTCCGAATCGATTTTAGAGAACGAGCCATAAGAATTAAAGCCATAAAGCGTCTGTACCTGCGTTCCTGCTTCATCCTGAATAAATGTCTTTTTTCCGTCCTTTATTTCAAAGGTTTCTCCCTCTTTACCCCATGAAACAAGCTCTACCGCCTCGTCGGTATAAAGCCAGTCCATATACTTTGCGGCATTTGCAATTCGCTTTTCATCTTCAGAATTACACATCGCAAGACCATATGGATCATAATTGTATTTATTAACCATTGCAACGCCTTTTTCTGCATCGGCTACCGGCGGAACCATAGCAGTAAGGTTGAAATCAGGATTTTTGTCACGACAGAGAGAATTGAAAAAGTCTATTCTGGTCTGATACTCCGGCATAATAAAACCGCGGTCAGTAGTGATAATCTCCTGCCAGTTTGAGTTTGAAATGCTCATAAAGTTTGACATAAGGAGTTTTTCATTTATCATCTTATTATAGAACGTGAGAACATCAAGCATAGTATCTTCAATTGCACCAAAGCTCCATTTTTCGTTATCGTAATCATAGTATGTTGCCGTTTCCCAATACGGCTTCCACGAAGAACCGGAAACATTCAGGTTAGCAAGCTTTGACCGAACCGCAAAAGGATAGGAATCAGGATATATTTCCTTAAGCTTTTTGCAAACTTCATAAAGCTCATCAAAGGTTTCCGGAGCCGAAAGACCGTATTTGTCGAAAATATCCTTGCGATAAAGCCACGCGCGGACATTTTGCGTTTTCTCACGTCCGAAATTCGCAATCTTATAAAGCTTTCCATCTGCCGATCGGTTCATATTTACTTTTTGGTCATATTCGCTTTCCGGAAGGCTATTATAAAAGCTCAACAAATTTGGCATATAATCTGCAACATCCTCAACCGCAATTAACGCACCTTGACGAGAATACTTATCCAGTTCTGATTTATTACTGAACACAGCAACATCCGGAACCGTCTTTGCATCTGTAAACATAAGTGTGAGCTTTGTACTATATTCCGACTCAGGAATCGCAAGTATATCAAGCGTTGCGCCGCAGCCTTCCTCGATATACTGCCATACCTTCCAGCCTTCACTGTACGGCCAGCTCGGATGCGAACGGATACAAACTTGTATTACGTCTTCTTTGGTCAGTGGTTCAAAATCTGCTTTTCCGGCAGAAGTACCTCCGTATCCTCCATCACATGCGACAAGGGACAACAACATAACTACTGCAAGGGATAACGCTAACAATTTCTTTTTCATTTTGAATTTTCCTTCCTTTTTTTATTTTAAAGCTTGCGAAATATGTACTCCGTTGCACCGTCTTCTTCGTTGTACGAAAGAAGCTCGAAACAGAGCCCGCACATATCCGCAATTGCTTTGTTTACCGTGCGTGTAAGCTCAACATACCATTTTGTGGGATCATTACCGCTTTGCCTTATGTATCGCACACCCGGACATTCCGAAACCGAAACAGAAAGCTCGTTTTCAGAAAGCTTACATTTTACATTTCCGCTTGCTTTTTCCGCTTCATATGTACTTTCAATATGTTCGCAAAGCGCCGCAAGTCCGTCTTTTTTCACCCTTCCCGCAAGAGGTGCATAATACGCCTTTGCAAATCGGGTTAAATAGTCTGCTACGGCGTCATCACCATACTTCTCACCGACGTATTCAAGGCCTCGTTTTGCGCTGATATGAAAATCACGGTGGAAATATTCATTATCTGCAGCGTGCCTGTCCATATGCAATTTTTCACCATTTTTCTTTTTGGTTTCTGTCTTAAATTTCAGAACACATTTTGCTTCATCAATTCGGGAAACGTCAAACTCTTCCATTTTAATATTGAACTTTTCGAGCTGTCTAGCATAGAGAAGCGCACAATGTCCGCAGTAATCGTGATACGGTTCCATATGATCATATGCATTAAGCCTCCCGCGAGACGGGCAATAGCGCATATCAATACTGAAGGTGCCGTTCTTTTCATCAAGTTCCATACGGAAATCGCAAGCCTCTTCATTAAGTGACTTCGCCCAGTAATCCCAGCACCCGTGAAGACCTTTTCCCTCTACCTCTTTACCGAGAAGGTCGGCAACATAGGTATCGGAAATATACTCCCAGTAACGCACGACCTCATTGTGTCCACCAATATCTTCAAGATATTTGAACAACTCACTGTAAAGAGGTATAAATTCAGTACACGAAACCATTACTCATTCACCTTTTATTCTTATTCTGACATTGCAACGAAAAACCTCACCGCCATTACCGGCATCTAATGCAGCGCGATGCGCCTCTCCCGGATAAAGAATCACAAAATCGCCCGGACGCAAAATAACTTTGTTCGATGCACCCTTGAGAAGAATATAGTCCTTTTCGGGGTTATATTCACAGATAGGCTCAAGATTTTCTGCCTGTTCAAATGCCATTCCCTCTTCGCCGTGCAAGACCATATGAACATCAATGTCATTTTCGTGTGCTTCCAGCACCTTGGGGCTACCGTCTGTTTCAAAATCTGAGCAGACAGCACGCCAGCCATTGCAACGTATGCCGTTTTTTTCAACTTCAATTCGATTTGGTGCGGCATCAAGAAGCTCGCGAAATATTTCAAAAACTGTTTGCAAGTCTTTGTGCAAACCGAAATACCTTGCGCTGTTTTTTATGTTGTCCGTAATCATTAGTTATTCCTCTTTTGTGTGGGAGGGCTTCCCCTCCCACGTCGTCTGAACTTACTTCGTATAATCAATTATTCTCTTTATGAGTACCGCAACTTCTGCACGGGTTGTGTAGTCGTTTGGTGCGATACACCCACTCTTTCCGTTTACAAGACCTGTACTGATGAGTGCGGATACGGCATCGCGGGCGTAAGGAGCGACGTTAGTGAAGTCGGGATATTGCGAGGGAGAAATCCCTCCACCGTCCTCGACGGTCCCCCTCCCTTTAGGCAAGGGAGGCTCATTACCAAGGCTCTGCAGTGCTCGATATACAATTACCATCATATCCTGGCGGGTTATCGTATTTCTCGGAGCATAACAGTTATCACCAATACCGTTAACAATTCCTGTATTTCGCGCTATCGCAAGCTCGGATGCATAATAATCATTCACCATTACATCATCAAAATTTTCCGTATCATCCGAGCTTAAGCGGAACGCACGAACAAGGAGCACTGCAAAGTCTGCACGGGTGATGTTTGCGGCAGGAGAAAAGGTAGTTGCACTTGTTCCCTTTATTACCCCGTCATCGGCGAGGGAGTTTATCGCATCAGCTGCCCACGCATGGTTAGAAAGGTCTGTGAAACGGATGATATCCGTTTCACCCGACGCGTCGGGTGCGGTATTTTTCTCCTCATCCGTATTTTTATCAGGCGGGAGTTCGGTTTGGTCATCACTTGCTTCAGGTTTGTCGGTCGGGGCAACACCGCCACCACCTCCACCGCCGGCAGTTCCTTCATTTCCCGCGGTTGGTGTTTCGGTCGTTGTATCAGATGGCTTTCCGGTTGTCGCACCGTAAACGGTTATATTGAAGCTTATGCTATCCTCACGTCCCATCTCATCAATAGCCTTTACTATAACTACATTGTTACCAACCTGAGAAGAATCCGGCTTCCATTTAATCTCACCCGTTTCTGTGTCGAGACTTGCGCCGCGAGGAAGCTGCACTGCCTTATAAGCTATTGCTTCACCAACCTCGCTTGTTGCATTCAACGGTACGCTTATTGAGCTTCCTGCCGAGGTTGTTATATTATCCGAAAGCGGAGTGAATTCTGGAGAATTATCCATCTCATAACTCATAGGAATAATGAACTCATTTGTAGCGGATACATTATAGTCGTATCCCTTTTTGAAATCATAAACATCTTTATAACCGGTTATAAGCGTTGTGTCCCCGATGTTGAGGCGAATACCATTGTCAATCTCAGATACAGACTCTATGCGATAAGCTCCGTTTGCATCCGAATTGTTGTTGATATAGATATATCTGCCGACAAGAGACGAAATCTCTTCCGGACGGGAGATAAATTCAACATCAACAAAATTATCGGTTGAGTTGTCAGTTTGAAATCCTGACACGCTTCCGGCATATTCGGAAACAAGTTCTTTTTTGTCTGCTATCGCGGTGCCGTCATTTATATAAGTGTAAATTATTTCTCCGCGATTCACAGAAACAACACCGACAAATCCGCAAAATACGAAGTTCTTATCTCCGTCTTCGGTACTATAATAAACTTTATATTCTACAGAATTATCTTTCGCGTATACAATATAATCCTCACGACCGCTTTCTGCAAGCGTAACCTTAACAGCCTTTACTTCGTCGTTTGAAACAGGGGTTCCGTCTGCTCTTTCAACAGTTACCTGTTCGATATCCGTAATATAGCGTTCGTTTTTATACGGCTCTACAACAGCAGTAAAGAGTGTATCAAGCGCAGCACCGTCCTGAGATGTACGACGCGCAAAAAGATAACGAGTTTTATCCATTGCTCCTTTTACTTGTGGAGGAATAAGCGATGTTGCAGTAATTTCCGATAATGGACTGCTGTTAATCATCGTCAAGCGCACATGCAAATTCTTTTGTTGCGGAGTAAGAACCTTCCAATGATCGTCTATTTTCCAATCCATACTGAACACATCTGCGTTTTCAGGAGAATTTACTCTGTCAACTTCGCCAAACCAGCTATATGTGCCATACCATCCGCATCGCCGTTTTGGTTGCTGCCTCCCCAAAGTTTATCTACCCCTTGGTATGAACCGATGTATTCACCTGTCTCTGAATCTGCTTGCTTTACAAATTCAAGATTGTCACTCAATTCAGCTTCCCGACCGAGAGCGTGGAATGAATACAGATGGTCATTACCGCCTTTTACATGGAAAAAGTCAACAGCATATGCAATGCTCTCATCTACCTTTACACTCACGAGTGTTCTGCGGTATTCTTCAACTCCCTGCGCAGAATAAACCTCAGGAGCTTCTACGTCAGTAAGCTGCACCATTTCTGCAGAATCAAAATGACGTGGGTTTCCATACTGCCATGCGCCTTGCGATGCATCATTTACCATTACTGTGTTATGGGAAACCGTGTGCTTGGCAACTTCAAATCTGTATGGATCACCGTTTGTTTTGTTCACCGGCTCACCGATATCATCGCCTACAGGCAAACCGTATGCATGGAATCCGAGTGAGAGCTTATCAAAGTGATAATGGGAGCTTGTTTTGTTATCACCATACCACAAATAATAATCATACTGGTTATTTACGTTTGTTACTTTATCCGCTGAATTTATCCAGTCACCGCCGCGGAGAACAGCGAGTCCGTAGCCTGTTAAGTCTCTGCTTGGAAGAACAATATCAAATCCGTTTTTGGACAATTCATCTATGTCAGACACAATTTCTTCCGGTTCAGCATCAAATATGCTTGTATACAACCCGTCTGTTTTCTTTCCGTTAGTCTGATATATAAGCTTTGCAACTATTTCCCGACGTTCCGGCTCATCCTCAAAGAATGTGTACATACGGAGAAGTAACGGAAGGGTAAGTCCTGTATATGCTTTTCCATAGGTTTCGTGGTCGCCGACATTTGGTGCCGTGTTTGAACAAAGGATTATATCAAGCGGAGCGGCCATTATTCTGCGGAATTTCGGATTTTCAAGAATGTTTGAATCGTCTGCAAGCTCAAGCTCCGACACTCTGTAGTAATTCCCGAGGGACTCACATATTGACGAAACATTTGTTGCCATAGAAATATTGTATGCCAGCGCCGCCTCGTATCCTTGTCCGTCACGATCAACCTTGTTCATAATCTGAATTCCGGCATTTCCTCCGTCATAAGCAAAACCGTAGTTATCCACTCTGCCCTGGGTGCTTTTGTGTCCGCCGGTTTTAAACATGAAGTTTATCCAGTCCTCAGTTTCCGGCAATGTATCAAGCACTATTGCCATCTCTACCAACAGCTTTTCCGTAACGCCGAAGTTTGCGCTTATTCTCCATTCGCATATAGCATCGAATATCTCTCGGAAATAATTGTTTTCGATATTTGAGCGTATTTTTGCCGCAGAATCCTTCTTATTTTCCATGTCGTAGAGGCGCGCCTTCTCCTCAAGATAATCTATAACCCACTCATCCTCGAATATCGGAAAAAGCGCATCATATGTAACCACTATAGATTGTGCAAGAGTTGCATCATGAAGTCTACCGAGTATTTTCCCCTGGCTTTTATACACAGTATCATTCTTACCTGTCTGGGAATTCGGTACAAGATAGCTTGAGTTTCCGTCACCTACGGCAAATTTAGTTTGGGCACCGCACTCCGTTGTGTCAAACTCAGGGAACACATCGGCAATTCTGTCGAGCATAACAGCGCCTGCTCTGCCGTATTTTTCTTCACCGGTATAAAGATATGCAAACGAAAGATTTTCAATTGCATCCTTTATGTACTTTTGCCACAGACGGTAATTATAAAATGCAATGAATGGCTCGCATCGCTTTTCTACGGTGCCCGTTGCAAGAGTATATTCATATTCATACCCCCAGCCGTCATCCACCGCCCAGCGATCAACTTCTTCCGGTGCAACACCGAGCGAAGTTCCTACTTCACTGTAATACTCGTTTTTCAGATATCCCTTTCCGTAACCATAGTATCTGTTCCACTCATCACTTCCGCGTCCTTCCTGCGGCGCAATACATTCGCAGGAAGAGCCGCTTGCACAGACAAACTTTTCATGGTGCTTCTGCAGTGCCTGCATATAGCTCCAGTTTCCGTTCGAGGAAATTCCGAGCTCATAAAAGCTTCCAAAATCATTCGATGGGAAAAGACGCTTGCACTCAGGACACTGAATTTTCCACGGACGTGCAAAAATATCCATTATAAACGGCTGTGTTGTTCCGTGACCGAGCTTATTAAGCTGAGCGTCGCAATAAACACAGGTATACTGCCCTGTATCATTTTTTCGGAACGCCACCGTGTTTGAACGCGGAAGCTCCTGAGAGGTTATAAGGTTATACAACGTATCTATCCCGTTAAGAAGAAGCTTATCCGCCTCTTCAACAACATCATCCCGCTCTTTTTTTGCCCAGTCAAAGCGCTTGAAGTTGCTTACAGCATTGTTTATCATTTCTTCGGAATAAAAGCTTCGACGTGTTTTTCCGGAGCCTACTATAACCTGATAAATATCAGAAAATTCTGTTCCTGCATATGTTACGGTAACCTTGATTCTACCGGTGCCGTTTCCCACTGCAGTAACCGTTCCGTCCTCAGAAACAGTTAGAACATCTTCCGTGAGGCTTTCAAAACTCATAACTGAATTCTCCGTGTAGTCAGAAAGCTCAGCCTCCCACGATATAATACTCTTATCAAGTGTAAAAGTATCGCCGATATTTATCGCTCGGTCACTTTCAGTGACGATGGAAATGACGGGGCTTGCTCCGCTGAATGATATATCATTCACATATATGTATCTACTTTTCGGACCCGGGGCTTCTGTTTTTACAAATACAATAAGATGCTCTCCGGCATAGTCAGCATAGGCATAGTCCAGAACATCAGTTCTGTAAGCGCCCTCATTGACTGCCGATGCAATATCCGGATCGTAATTCTCAAAGCCCCCCACTTTATATGCATCGGTAAGATAATCCTCTACCTTTTCTCCGTCACCCGGAACAGGGATAAGATACACCGCACCGTTTGCACACGGAGCCGCGGCGCTGTGATTTAAAACCGTACGGTAACGACCCGCTGCCGGCACATTGATTTTAAACGCACACCAATCGTCAAGCCCCATATCAAAGCGCAGATAGTCTCCGTTGCCCTGTAAAAACGCCTTGCAGTCGTGCTTCTTCACGCTGTCGCCGTACCAGCTCCAGCCATCTGTATACTCGGCGGTAATCCCATCACCTGTTTCAAAGCCGGCGATGTCATTTTTTGCATTTGCCAGCCTATTCTTATCCGTTGTCGCTGTATCGTAATACGGATTAGGATCTCTGTAATATCCGGGGTTTACCCATGTTGAGAGCCTTTCGTCAAGAGTTGCCTTAACCGATGCTCCGGAATTTTTCTCGTTTATAACGCGTACCGAACCAACAGCTTCACATTCATTTCCGTCCACAACAAGCTTTGCGGATATTTTTGCGTTGCCGGTCTTGTTGCCTGCGGTTACAGTCATTGAAGCCGCATCAACTGTTGCTATTTCCTCATCAGATGAGCTCATTTCTTTTATTTCTGAGACAGAAAGCTCCTTGCCGTTGCTGTCCGTAACCGTGAGGGCAGTTGTTTCTCCTGCTGTTATGCGTGCCTTCTCCGGCACAAGTGAGTTTTTAGTGCTCGGCATTCCGTTCCATTCAAGCGAGAACTGCTTGAACGACATATAAAAACGAGTTTTTGTACCGTCTGTTTTACTGCCGCTGCCCGTGCAGTAAATAAGTAAAGTATGTTTTCCTTTTTCGAGATAAAGCTGCGTTTTTGTTTGCGCGGATGATTTTACGGAATAATCCACGCCGGAGGCGATTTTAGTTCCTGTTGAAATTGCGGATGTTATATCTGATAAATTTGTGCTGTAAGGAAGCAGATAAACATCGCCAACCATACCTGCACCGCCTTGGTTGTACGGCTCATATTTTGAAGTGTAAAGACCATCCTTCTCGAGCTCTATATCCAGAGCAATCCATGAGCCAACGCTCTCGGACGGAGTTGTCTGCAGATATATGTCAAACCGGGGTGTTTTTCTTATTAACGCATTATAAACATTACTATCTGCTTTATATGCAGCTATTGTATCGTTTTCAAATGTCAATGACTTTATTTTTGCTTTATCAGCAGTAGCATCATAAGCAGCAGGATTTATTGAATAATGCTTTGCATAGCTTAGTTCGTATATATAACTCTCATCTTCTGCTCCGGCGAAAAGCGTGCCTGCCGGAAGCAGCGACAGTAGCATACATATTGAGAGAATAAATGAAATGAGACGTTTATTCATAGTTTTTCTCCTGTTTTTTAGTCGTGAAGGACAAGGGCATCTGCCCTTGCCCTTTGTAAGGATATTATTTATCGTAAATTACCGTACCGTCGGAAAGAATTGCATAACCCTTTATATCGGTTTCGATTGTATCATTAACAACCGTAAACTGTGCTGCATTTGTAGTCATTGCGACTTTCTTTGTTCCGAACATAATGCCCTTTTCAACAGCATCTCCGAGACCCACGAACTCTGCCATATATGCAGTGTTGCCGTCAACAGCTCCCATTGTGCTGAGAATGATGCTGAACTTATTTCCGGTGAATACCGGTGCTTTATCCACAACCACAGCCGTAAGCGTGCAAGCTTCCCAAACATTAAATGTATATGTCGAATCAAGGCTTATGATTTTTGCCGTTGTGCTTCCTGCCGGAGTCTTTGTCCAGCACTTGAAGACTTTGTCCTCCGGAACAGTTGCCGTGCAGGTTACCTCTTCACCGTAGGTGTAGTCGCCCGCTCCCGAACCGTCCACAACATCAATTACATAGGTTGTTGTAGGTTCACCGTACTTTGCAACGAACATAAGGTTCTCTGTCGGTGCGTTTTCGCCTGCCGCAAACTCTTTGTTTGTGCCATACTGCACCCAGGCGGAAGCTGTTCCATAGCCCGTCATTGACGGAAGCGACGGCATTTTGTTGTCTTTTATTCCTACATTCGTAAGCAACTGACCGTTTGCGTTATAGAAGTTTTCACCCGAAACAGTTGCCCCACTTGTCGGTTCGTATACTGCGATGACGTGAGAAGCTTCAACAGTCGGAATGAATTCGAGAGTTCTATCTCTTGTGAGAATCTGCTTCTTATCCGAAAGACCTTTCACCCAGTAAAGGAATGTTAATCCTTCGCTCGTCTTATCATCTGCTTCTACAGTGAATATTTCACCGCGATTAACGGATTCTACTTTTGCATCACTTTTCTCTCCTCCGAGAGTTGCGGTATACACATTTACAGTTGCCTGTGTGTTTTCTGTGAAAGCTTTATTTGTATCTATTTCGTATGTTCCCTCACCGAATTCTCGGGTGAACAGCTCGTCTTCATCCGGTTCTGCGGCCTTGACGGTAAGAGTAGCAGGAATTGTGCTACCGCATGTACCGTCAGTAAGCTTTGCAGTAATTTCAGTGGTTCCCGGGCCTACTGCAGTTATATTTCCATCCGAGTCAACGGTAGCGACGCTTGTATTGGAACTTTCGAAGGTGATAATGCTTTTATCTTCGACGAGCGTTTTACTATGCGCATAACTTTTAGCCTTATTATATCCATCTGCAACTTTATAAATAGAGGCAGATACCGTTTCAATATTGCTACCAACAAGAATTTCCGGATTGTTTACACTTACTGTTCCAGTGAACACCGGTTTATCGCTACTAAGAGCAGTGTGAGTGTTACTCGCATTTAATGTTGAAAGAATAAGAGCTGTTACAAACTGTTTATACCCCGTTTTATTTGTGCCTGTAGCCTTGAAAATAACAATATATTCCTTCGCATCAAGAGAAAGCGTCGGACGGTCTTTGTAAGCTGTTTTTTGAGCTGTTGTTCCATTGTCAACCGAATAATCAATGTCACTCTCAACAACGTTAGCTTCACTTATCGCAGAAGCGATATTCTCGTCAGTTAAAGAGGGATATCTATCCGCTGCAATGAGATAAACATTCCCAACACCATAATCAGCACCACCATTCGCTCCGTATTTTATAAAACTCACAACATATGTATTCGCAACGGGAACCTTGATTTTCAACGCATACCATGGATTTGCTTCTGTCGTATCAATTCTTGCTCGGTTTCCCCACATATATCCTCCAACATTACCTGAAGAAGCCATTCCAGTCCAAAGACCTTTCGTTTGCGTGTATGTGCTTGTTTGTGGATCCGTATACATTATTGCTCCGGAATTAGAACCAAACTCATAAACAATCTTATATTCTGCATCAACTGTTTCCGCGCCTGCGGAAAGTACCATTGTCGGCAGCATTGCCACTACCATACAAATTGCTATTGCGAGAGATAATAATTTTTTCTTCATTGTCAATCTCCTCCAAAAATATAAAATGAATTTATATATGTAAATTTCCTTTTCGGAAAGTTTCTTTTATATTTCGCCTATTTCGCGCATTATCTCTTCAACCTTTTTGCCGGCCTTCTCCGAAAGCGCAGGCTCAAAATCAAGATTGCAATTACCTTCAATTCCAAGAAGATTGAGCGATTTTGTAAGGCACGGGTTGATGCCCGCTGCGATATAATAATCGCGAAGCTTAAGTATCTTCTGCAATGCCTCATTTGCAGACTTTACATCACCTGTGATGAATGCATCTGCAACAATTTTTGCGTTCTTCGGCGTCGCGCAGAACATACCTTCAAGGAATTTATCCACGCCGAGTGCTGCCGCGGATGCATACAAATCCGAATGGCTGTAAAGCACCTCAAAATCAGGAAGGTTTGCCTTTATGTATCTCACATGTGATATATCCGCAGTCTTTATTCCCTTGATATTCGGATGCTTTGCAAGAACAGCAAAGTCTGCATTCGTTATCATATTGTTTGTGACAGACGGCTGATTGTAGAGGTATATCGGAAATTCCGACTTATCTGCAATCTGCGTAAAGAAGTTTACAAGAAGCTCTCCCTCACACGGGAAGAAAAACGGAGTTGTTAGCACAACGCCGGTGAGATCGCAGCCCTTTAAAGCCTCGATTCTGTCAAGAACTCTTGCGATAGAATTATCCATAGCTCCGATGAGAAGCGAGCATCTGCCCTTAACCGTATCGGATGCGATGCGGGCGATTTTAGCATATTCACTTGTTTTAATTGCCGGCTGACATCCCATGGTACCCATTATAAACACGCCCGCCGCGCCGTTTTCAATCTGGTTTTCTATATGAGCACGAAGGCCTTTTTCACAAACCGTTCCGTCTGCGTTAAGCGGAGTGCCCATAGCAGTATAAAAACCTTTGCTAACCTGTTTCATTTAATGACCTCTTTCCAAAAGTTTCACACTTTGTCATACAAAGTCTATTTTTATTATACACACTCACTTGCTGCTTGTCAATAGGAAATTGCAGGAATTTTACATTTTGTCTTATAAAGTTTATGCACTCTCTTGACTTTTTCCGAAGTGTGGTATAAAATATTACATATATAAAAAAGAAACTACCGGGAGAACGATCAATGCAAAACAATCAGACAGAAAAACCCGCAAAGCAAAAAAAGCTTTATATAAAAATTTACGACGAAATATGCAATTACATAAAGGACAATAATTTAAACCCGGGTGACAAACTTCCGACAGAAGCCGAAATGACGCAAATGTTCGGCGTTGGACGAAGTGTTCTTCGTGAAGCGATAAAGTCACTCGAGATAACCGGCGTTATCACCTCTCACCCCGGAATAGGCATCACGATATGCAAACCGCGCTCAGAGCTGAGCTTTTCCGGACTCATGATGCAGCTTAACCAGGAGGACGACGAAAACCTCGCAAAATGCATCGGTGAAACGCGAAAAATCCTCGAAATGGGTTTAATCAGGCAGGCTTTTGACACAATTGACAACCAACAGCTCTCCCTTTTAGAGGCACAAGTTGAGGTTATGCGCAACGAAAAGAAAAATATAGAAAACTCAAAGCTTTCCGTTGCATTCCTCCGTGCCGACGCCATGTTCCACAGCATACTGTTCCAGCACGCAGGCAACCCGCTCGCATCTGCAATTTTAGATCTTTTCTGGGGCTATGACCGTTACATTGAATGCAAAGCAAAGCCACACCACATCGACAGAACGATTAAAAACCATTCAAGAATTTTAGATGCGCTGAAACTGCATGATTACGATATGTTCCACGAAGCGATGTTCCTACACTTCTCAAAGCTAAGCAACGAATCAGAGTAAATCCCCAATAAAAAAACGTCGGTAATTATTTTTGCCGACGTTTTTTATTTTAGGGATTGACAGACAAAGTCAGAATGATGTATAATACAGAAAACTTTGTATGATAAAGTTAAATTTTCAATGCATAGGAGCACTCATATAATGGCACGTTATGTAAAAGTAGGCACACTTGGTCTTAAACCGATGGAATTTCCGCAAGAAACCAGCTATGCAGATATGGTAAAAGGTGTGTGGGAGCATCTCAACTCGTGGATAGACAAGGTTTTATACGATGAACCGGATTTCATAGTATTGAACGAATGCTGTGACCGCCCGGCAGGGCTTTCGCGCACACAACAAAGGGATTACTATAAAGCACGCGGAAACGCCATTCTTGAGAAAATGCAGGAAAAAGCGAGGCAAAACAGCGTGAACATTGCCTATTCCGCTGTTCTCCACGCAGAAGACGGAGCACTCCGCAACTCTACTGTTTTTATCGGCAGAGAGGGCGAAGTCCGTGGAGTATACAACAAAAACCACCTTGTTATCGAAGAAAACACAGAAAGCGGTATTCTATACGGAAAAGATGCACCTATTATTAAAATGGATTTCGGAACCGTTGCCGGTGTTACCTGCTTTGATTTAAACTTCCCCGAGCTTCTGGAAAAATACAAAAAATCAAAGCCTGAGCTTATTGTTTTCTGTTCTATGTTCCACGGCGGACACGTACAACAGCACTGGGCATACAGTTGCCGCTCATATTTCGTCGGTGCTGTAGGTGTCCAAGGGCTCCCCTGCAACATATGGAATCCACTCGGCTATGAAGAAACAAAAAGTTCTACCTATCTTCCCTTTATTACTCACAAGATAAACCTAGACTACGCCGTTGCGCACATCGACTATAACGCAGAAAAGTTCGAGCATTTGAAGAAAAAATACGGAAAAGGCGTAACGATATACGATCCCGGATATCTCGGCTCGGTACTTATCACAAGTGAACTTGACGGCATATCCGCCATGGATATGATAAAAGAATTTGAGATTGAGCTTTTAGATGACTATATGGAGCGTGCAAGAGCCGCACGGTACACAGAAGGAAGAATGGAAAAATAACGATTAAACTTAAATTTTACGGGAGGTATAAACAATGCAAATCGGAGCACAGCTTTACACAGTACATAATCACACAACAAATCTTGAGGATTTTTCAAAAACGCTAAAAAAAGTAGCAGATATTGGATATAAATCCGTTCAGGTTTCCGGTACATGTCCTTATGAGCCGGAGTGGCTTCGCGATGAGCTTTTAAAAAACAATCTGAAATGTGTTCTCACTCATATTCCGCCAAAGAGCCTTATCAATGGAGACATTGAGCAGATAGTAAAAAAACATGCGATATTCGATTGCCGAAATATAGGAATCGGCGGCATGCCCGCAACCGACGGAGAACAAGGCTTTGAGGACAGATATGAGCCATTCCGTGAAAAATTTGTACCGATAGCGAAACAGATTCGTGACCTTGGTGCAAAGCTTCATTTTCATAATCATTATCAGGAATTTCAGGGTGCATTTGCAAAAACAAGCGTTATAGATCGCATTCTTGAGGATTTTCCGGAGGATTCCATAGACTTTACACTCGACCTCGGTTGGGCTGCGTGGGCGGGTGTTGATGTCGTTACTCTCATCAAGAAGCTCAGCGGCAGACTTTCGCGCATTCATTTGAAAGATTATCTTGATGAAATCCCGGCAGGAATTGAGGAAGAGCGCGTATATCTCCGCCCAATCTATGAAGGAAAACTTGATTATGATTCATATATAAACGTTCTTTCCGAAGCAGGTTGTGAATATATGCTTGTCGAACAAGATCGCTGTTATAACGAAAACGAATTTGATTGCCTGAAACGTAGTTTTGAGAATGTAACAAAGCACTTCCCGGATACGAAGTAAACAAAAATAATAACAATTATAAAGTATAGCTTTCTAAACATACAACCATCCGAACAAAAGAGGAAAAACCACCATGCCGATGCTCTCAATAAAAAACAATAAGCTCACGGTATTGATAAATACATACGGAGCAGAGCTTACTTCAATTAAACACAAATCCGGCAAGGAGTTTCTCTGGCAAGGCGGTCAGGAATGGTCAGAGCATGCCCCTGTACTGTTTCCAATAGTCAGCACATTGAAGGATAACAAATACACACTTGATGGAAAAGAATATTATATGGAAGCTCATGGATTTGCTTCCAAATGCGAATTTGAAGTTGAAAGCCAAACCGCGTGTAGCGTAACAATGCTTTTAAAATCAAACAGCTACACATTAAGTCAGTATCCGTTTGATTTCGAGTTCAGAATACGTTTCACACTGGACGGCAATAAGCTTTGTCAGGAATACATAACAAAAAATAAGTCAAAAAAAAATATGTATTACTCTGCAGGTTCTCACGAAGGTTACGCCTGCCCCGGCGGTATTGATAACTATACGCTCGTTTTTGATGAACCGGAAACAATAGAACGCTACGCACAGTTTAGAGATGAATGCGGACATATTTGCAAAAAGCTTGTTCCTTATTTAAAAAATGAACGCGAAATAAAACTTGATTATGATTTTTTCGCTGATAACGAGTTGGATTTCCTTGATTTTAAATCCCAAGGTATTGCGCTTCGCGACGACAGAACCAGTGATGAAATTCATATTTCTTTTCCAGGATTTGACACACTTGTCTGTTGGACAAGAAAAGGGGCAAGAGCAGAGTATATCTGCATAGAGCCATGGTGTGGTACATGGGATTTTGACGAATACACTCCGTGCGACTTATCTCAAAAATATCGCATAAGAACTCTGAAACCCTATGAGCAGGAAACCCTTACACATACCATAACATTCCCGACGAACAAATAAGTAACAGCAAGATTCAAACATCTAAAATAAGCAGCATCCGTGATATATGAAAACCACACATCACGGATGCTTTTTACAAACACTTTTTTCAGTTTTAGAACAATCCTGTTATTTTGCCGTCTGCGTCTACGTCAATACGCTCTGCCGCAGGCACTTTGGGAAGCCCGGGCATTGTCATTATATCTCCGGTGAGGACTACTATAAACCCTGCACCGGCGGAAATTTTGACGTTTCTGACCGTTACCGTAAAGCCTTCCGGTGCGCCGAGCTTTGTCGGGTCATCAGAGAAGCTGTACTGGGTTTTTGCAACGCAAATCGGGAGCTTATCGAGACCGAGTTTTTCAAGCTCATCAATCTGTTTCTTTGCTGCAGGAAGAACAGATATTCCGTCGCCGCCATAGACTTTCTTAACTATTGCCTCGATTTTTTCTTCAATTGAAGATTCTGTATCGTAGCTGAAGGTAAAATTGCCCTTTTCTTCTTCACAGAGACGAACAACCTCGCGCGCGAGTTCTTCGCCGCCCTTGCCGCCGTCTGCCCATACCGTAGAAAGGACGGTATTTACTCCAAGCTCACGGCATTTTTTTATTATAAAGTCAATCTCAGCATCCGTATCTGTCGGGAAACGGTTAACCGCAACGACACAAGGAAGCTTATACACATTCTTTATATTTGAAACGTGGCGGAGGAGATTCGGTATTCCCCTTTCCAATGCCGGAATGTCTTCATTTGCAAGCTCTGTTTTTGCTCTGCCGCCATGCATCTTGAGCGCACGGACAGTTGCGACGACAACTACCGCACTTGGCGTGAGACCTGCCACACGGCACTTGATGTCGAGAAACTTTTCTGCGCCGAGATCAGCACCGAAACCTGCTTCCGTAACGGTATAATCACCCATTTTAAGAGCCATTTTCGTCGCCATAACGGAGTTGCAGCCATGAGCAATATTCGCAAACGGGCCTCCGTGGACAAACGCAGGTGTACCTTCAAGAGTTTGCACAAGATTTGGCTTGAGCGCATCCTTTAAAAGAGCTGTCATAGCACCTTGGGCATTTATCTCGCCGCATGTTACGGGTTTTCCGTCATAGGTATAACCGACAATAATTCTTGCCAGACGTGCCTTAAGGTCTGAAACAGAGCTTGCAAGGCACAGAACTGCCATAATTTCACTTGCAACGGTGATATCAAAGCCATCCTCGCGGGTTACGCCGTTTTTCGCGCCGCCGAGACCGATTGCGATGTTGCGAAGTTCCCGGTCGTTCATATCAACGCAACGACGCCATGTAATCTTATTCGGATCAATCCCGAGAGCGTTGCCCTGATGAATATGGTTATCAAGCATTGCGGCAAGAAGATTATTTGCCGCACCTATTGCGTGGAAGTCTCCCGTAAAGTGAAGGTTTATATCTTCCATGGGAACAACCTGAGCGTATCCGCCGCCTGCCGCGCCGCCCTTGAGACCGAAAACGGGACCGAGAGACGGTTCACGGAGAGCAACGGTGACATCCTTACCGATTCGTGCAAGGCCGTCAGCCAGACCGATTGTTGTGGTGGTCTTTCCCTCACCTGCAGGAGTAGGCGTTATTGCCGTTACAAGAACAAGTCTACCGTCCTCACGCTTCGTTTCATTAAGAAGCGCGAGGTCGATTTTCGCTTTATATCTGCCGTACTGCTCAACATATTTTTCATCCACGTGAGCCTTTGCCGCAATTTCGCCTATAGGACGCATTTCGCAGCTCTGGGCTATTTCAATATCTGATTTGAATGCCATTTGTCATTCCTCCAAAAGGCTTATTTAAAGTACTTTACCGCAGACTCAAACATACGGATATCGTAATTACCCGGTACGTTTTTGTAAAGCCCGCTGCCTTTACGCTCACTGTGTCCCATCTTGCCGAACACTCTGCCGTCAGGTGACGTGATACCCTCGATAGCATACATGGAATCGTTGGGGTTAAAGTGAACATCACTTGTTGCGTTGCCGTCAAAGTCAACATACTGAGTTGCAATCTGACCGTTCTTTGCCAGTTCCTTGATAAGAGCTTCGTCTGCAAGGAAACGACCTTCGCCGTGAGAAATCGGAACAGTATATACATCCCCGACATTTGTGAGAGCAAGCCACGGTGACTTGTTTGATGCAACTCTTGTTCGTACAATTCTCGACTGGTGACGAGCTATCGTGTTGAATGTAAGAGTCGGGCAATTTTCGTCTGTATCAATAATTTTGCCGTACGGAACAAGACCGAGCTTTATAAGAGCCTGAAAGCCGTTACAGATACCGCACATAAGACCGTCACGGTTGTCAAGAAGGTCGTGTACGCCTTCTTTTACCGCCGCATTACGGAAGAACGCAGTTATGAACTTACCGCTTCCGTCAGGCTCGTCACCGCCGGAAAATCCGCCCGGAATGAATATCATCTGTGCAGTTTTTAGCTCATTTGCAAACTTTTCAACGCTCTCGCGAATGCTGTCGGAGGTGAGGTTTCTGATAACGATAATCTCAGGCTCAGCCCCTGCATCACGCATAGCCTTTGCGGAGTCAAACTCACAGTTTGTTCCCGGGAAAGCCGGAATAAGAACCTTCGGCTTTGCGCACTTTACAGTCGGTGCTTTCCACTCAGTTGTCTTATATTCAAAGTTCTGCATAGGAGTTTTGCTATCGGGAATGTTACAGCTATATACACTTTCAAGCTTATCCTCGTATACTCCGAGAAGCTCTGTAAGGCAGATGCTCTCTTCTCCGAGAGAAAGTGCGTTCTTGTCGGTTACAGTACCGATTAATGTTGCACCCGGGATATCCTCTACTGCTTCTGCAACAAACGAAGCATAGCTGTAGTCAAAGAGCTTTTCCACGGTTATACCGTCTGCAAAATCAACACCAAGACCGTTACCAAATGCCATCTTCATAACTGCTTCCGCAATTCCTCCGATACCCGGAGTGTAAGCGGCAACAATCTTTCCGCTTCTCATAAGAGCAGTTACGGTATCAAACACTTTGAGAAGTGATTCAGTCTTCGGGAGATTATTTTCATCAAACTCAGGAGAGATAAGGAAAACTTTGTTTCCTGCTTTCTTAAACTCCGGCGAAACAACATCGGATACCTTACCCGTAGTTACCGCAAAGGAAACAAGAGTGGGCGGAACATCAAGATTCTCAAACGAGCCGCTCATAGAGTCCTTACCGCCTATTGCGCCGACAGAGAGCTCCTTCTGCGCCTTGAACGCTCCAAGAAGAGCCGCAAGCGGCTTGCCCCAGCGTTTTGCATCACGTCCGAGTTTTTCAAAATATTCCTGGAATGTGAGATAAACATCGTTAAAGTCTGCGCCTGTTGCAACGAGCTTACATACAGACTCAACAACAGCCATATATGCGCCGTGATACGGGCTCTGCTCTGTGAGGAAGGGATTATAGCCCCAAGACATAAATGAGCAATCATCCGTATGCTTCTTTTCAACGGAAATCTTCTGCACCATTGTCTGAATGGGAGTGAGCTGATTCTTTCCGCCAAACGGCATAAGAACCGTGCCTGCGCCGATAGTGGAGTCAAAGCGCTCGGAAAGGCCGCGCTTTGAGCAGATGTTGAGATCGGCTGCTATCTTCTTATAATTATCTGTAAATGAACCGGAAATCTTCTTGTCGGAAAGCGCCGGCTTTGCAACAGAAACGTCGATATGCTTTTCTGCGCCGTTGGAGTTTAAGAATTCACGGCTTATATCAACTATCTTCTTGCCGTTCCAATGCATTACAAGGCGCGGAAGCTCCGTAACAACCGCAACCGGGCAAGCCTGAAGATTTTCTTTATCAGCAAGCGCGAGGAATGCATCAACATCCTTTGCCTCAACAACAACTGCCATACGCTCCTGAGACTCGCTTATTGCAAGCTCTGTGCCGTCGAGACCGTCGTATTTCTTCGGAACTGCATTGAGGTTAATCTCCAAACCGTCGGCAAGCTCACCGATTGCAACGGAAACACCGCCTGCACCAAAGTCGTTACAACGCTTGATCATCCGGCTTGCTTCTTCATTTCTGAAAAGACGCTGGAGCTTTCTCTCCTCAGGTGCATTACCCTTCTGCACCTCTGCACCGCAGGTTTCAAGAGACTCTGCCGTGTGGGATTTTGAAGAGCCTGTTGCGCCGCCGCAACCGTCACGCCCCGTGCTTCCGCCGAGAAGAATGACGATATCACCCGCCTCCGGACGCTCACGACGTACATTTTTCTGCGGAGCCGCCGCAATAACCGCACCGATTTCCATACGCTTTGCTGCATAACCATCGTGGAAGATTTCATCAACGATACCTGTTGCAAGACCTATCTGGTTACCGTAAGAAGAATATCCCGCAGCAGCAGTTGTTACAATCTTACGCTGAGGAAGCTTACCCTTTATCGTTTCGCTCACCGGCTTCAGCGGATCAGCCGCACCCGTTACGCGCATAGCGCCGTATACATACGAGCGACCGGAAAGCGGGTCACGGATAGCACCTCCGATACAGGTTGCCGCACCGCCGAACGGTTCAATTTCTGTCGGGTGGTTATGAGTTTCGTTCTTAAAGAGGAGAAGCCACGGCTCTTTTTCGCCATCAACCTCAACCTCAATTTTTACCGTACAAGCATTGATCTCTTCT
>SVLF01000095.1 GCA_015068085.1 Oscillospiraceae bacterium | reverse complement strand
AGCCAAAGGCTGTTGCGCGTTCATAGGTTTCAAGGTCATTTGTCCAGAGTATACCCGCTTCGCCTATTGCAAAGGATTTTCCTGACATAAGTGATGCCGCGCCGATATCGCCGATCGTGCCGAGCATTCTGCCCTTATACTTTCCGCCCTGCGCATGTGATACATCCTCAATAACCTTAAGGTTGTGCTTTCTTGCGATTTGCATAATAGCGTCCATATCGGCTGGGTGTCCGCAATAATGAACTACCATTATCGCCTTTGTTTTATCTGTAATCTTCTCTTCCAGCTTTTGGGGATCAAGACAAAGGGTATCCGGGTCAATGTCCGCAAACACAACCGTTGCTCCGAGCGAATACGCGCTGGTACAGCTTGCCCAGTATGTTATGCTGGGGCAGATAAGCTCATCGCCATAGCCAAGCCCGACACCATACATTGCGGCATGAAGCGCCGCCGTACCGTTACAGGTTCCGAGCGCATATTTCGCCCCCACCCACTCGCAGAATTCTTTTTCAAATTCCTTTGTTATATCTGTTTTGCTCATAGCTCCGTTATTGATTACCTCAAGAACCGCCTCGCGGTCTTCATCTGTAACAATCGGCCATTTGAACATATCACTGCCGTCATTTTTTCCTGTGCCGACATATGTTACTGCCGGCTCTCCTCCGAATAATGCAAGTTTTTTCACGATTTTTCCCATATAATATAATCATCTTCAAAACCAAAGATAATTGTATTATACTTTTCCTTTCTTTAAATTTTTATTTTGACAATTGCAATTATCGCCTTATGTCCTTCCGTAAAAACACTACCAATAATCAGCCTGTAGATAGTCATATTTACAATAGTTTTCGCATTTTTGCAATACTGTTCCGGCTTTTCTCACTTTGTTTTTGTTATGCGCTATACAATCCAAGGAAAATCTGAAAGCAATTTTTCATAAAGCGCATCTGTCCATAACGAGCAACCTTTCTCATCGGGATGACCTCCAAACTTTGCCTTTTCCGGAGCTTCTTCGTTTCCAAGCACAGGAACAACATCGAACACAATATCCACGCGATCTTTTAATACTGTTTTAATATAATCATTCACCAATTCCCACACCTCTACATTTTCACCTGTATAATCAAATGGAGGTATGGTTTGCAAAACAATCTTTTTGTCTTCTTTTTTTAATATATCTACAATACTTGCGAGATCCGCCTTTATCTGTTCGACCGTGTGCCCTTTTAGAATATCGTTGACACCAAAGCACACAAACACTATATCGTTCTGCTTTGCTTTAAAAAGCCAGGCTCCGTCAGCTGCGGCATCATTTGCTCTGCCATATCCAATACCTAAATTCCAATAGGCATACTCATTTCCAAGTTTTTTTGAAAGCAATGCATTCCAATGTGAATATGAGTTTGCTTTTGTTCCTATCCCTTGCGTAATGGAATCTCCAAGGTACGCCACTTTTCCTTTTACCTTTCTGTCGCAACCTATCATTCCCGGAAACGGTATGAGTTTTGAATAATTCCAGTTTTCGCCCTCTTTTATATATACCGGAAGTAAAGACTCTTCGTGATAAGGAATCATTTTACCGGAAAAAGTGATTTCAAGGCATAAAAACTCCCCTGTTTGAAATTCGAGTTCCACCGGATCAGAAGCAAAAAACTCGCCCGGCATAACTTCTTTTTTCGTTTTTCCATTAAATAAGAGATCCGTAAAGCCACACACATACACATCTGCTTTTTCATCACTGTCGGATATTATTATATCAGATAAATCTTTATCCGAACAAAACGATTTGCATTTTCCGATTCTTGCTCTGTGAATAATCCAACTGTCACAAATCAAATTTTTATGACTTTTTTCTCCGTCTGCATATGTACTGTCGATTATATTGGAATACAAAATCGAATAGTTATACTTCCCACCGACAGATATTTTGTAGAAAATACGCCCCGTCCTTTTTTCGCCCTCCGACATATTAAAAAAATGCTGATTTGCGCTTCCAGCGTACGTATTTGATATAAATCTCTCAAAATATTTCATTTTATCGTCACCTTTTTCTAATATTTCCACTGAAAGCGCCAACAGCAAAATCTTTTTCTTAAATGCTTACTTCAAATAATTTATTATCCGTTTAACAAGCACTGCGACCTCTGCACGTGTTGTGTTGTCTAATGGCGCGATGCGCCCGTTCTTGCCATTGACGAGACCTGCCGAGATAAGGGCAGAGACAGCGTCACGCGCGTAAGGAGCAATGGTCTCAAAGTCGGGGTATTGCGAGAGAGAAATCCCTCCACCGTCTTCGACGGTCCCCCTCCCTTTAGGCAAGGGAGGCTCTTTTCCAAGGACGGTCAATGCGCGGTAAACAATCACCATCATATCCTGACGGGTAATCGTGCTGCGAGGTGCAAACTTATTATCACCGATACCGTTGATGATGCCGGTATTGCGCGCTATTGCAAGCTCGGATGCATAATAATCATTCACCATAACATCCGCAAAGTTTTCCGTATTATCCGAGCTTAGCTTGAATGCACGAACAAGAAGCAGCGCAAAATCTGCGCGGGTGATCTTTGCCGCCGGAGAGAACGTGCTTGCAGACGTGCCCTTTATTATTCCATCTGCTGCAAGTACGTTTATCGCGTCCTCCGCCCAGGCATGGCTTGCAAGGTCGGTGAATCGCGGAACGCCGGAACCGCCCCCCGCTACATCAGGTTGAGTTGTAGCATCTTCGTTGCCGTTTTCATCAGTGCCTGATGTGTCCTCCGGCTTATCGGTCGGTGCGGCACCGCCACCGCCACCTCCACCACCGCCTCCGGCAAGTGTGTCGGCAGTTCCGGTTGACGGGGTTTGTGTATCACTGTCATCTTCAGTTTTATCTGAGGATGAGCCGCCTGTTGTCGAGCCGTAAACAGTTATTTCAAATGTAACCGAGCTTTCGCGACCGGCATCATCGCGTGCTGTAATCATAAATCCCGATTCGCCTACCTGAGAGGCATCCGGCTTCCATGTCACAACGCCCGTTTCGGAATTGACGGTCGCTCCGCGCGGAAGCACCGTTCCGATATACGTTACGTTCTCTCCGCTAATGCTTTGCGCATTTACATTCACTGTTATTGAGCTTCCTGCACTTGTTGTGAGATTGTTACTTACAGCATCAAACTCCGGTGCAAAATTCTCGACAGTGGAAAGAGGTATCGTAAAGCTTTTCTCTGCTTCAATGTTGTAAACAAAGCCTGCATCAAAATCGGAGTTGTCCTTATATCCGCGGATCAAGCTTGCGTCACCGAGATAAAGGTCTGTATAAAGTGAATTTTCAGCATTCACCGAAGCAGAATGAATTCTGTAAGAGCCGTTCTGCGCACCGTCATTTTCAACATAGATGTATCGATTTTTAAGGTTTTCCAAATCAACATCGCCGTCAATTTGAACGGTTATCGTATTTTTATCAGTAAGCTCTTCCGTAAAGCTTACAACCTTACCGACATACTCTGCTTTCCCGGTAATATTACCGATTATGTCGCCGTCATTTACATAGCTGTAAATATTTTCGCCTTTCTCATTTACGCTGTAAACCCCGACAAAACCGCGGAAATCAAAGCTTACCGGAATATTTTCTCCGACAGTATCTGAAACTGAGTATGTAACATTATCTGCCGTCGAATAAATTATATAATCCGTTCTTCCGTTGCAAAGCGTTATCTTTACCGCCTTTGCGCTATTATCCGTAACCGGTGAGCCGTCTGCAGTCAGCACAATGCTTTCCGCAGTCTCTATATATTCCTCTCCCTTATACGGCTGAAGCACAGAGGTATAAAGCGTATCGAGATTATTGTTGCCCTCACGGTGGATGAACATATAGTCAAGCCCTGTAACGTTCTTGTTTGCCGCTGTTCTCGGAGCATAGCCTGTGGTTATTGCAACCTCGCTTGGCATCCAGTCGTTAAGTGCGGTAAATTTAAGATTGAGTCCCTTAGAATCCGACACCTGCTTGTTAAAGTCAGTCTGCTTAAATTTTACGCTGAAGCTTCCGTCCGTAACATTATCTGCAAGGTTTACGTTTGTAAGCCACGTATATCCACGCGGATAACGGCACACATAATTGCTGTTTTTGTTGTTTCCGTCAGGGTCAGGCCCGTAAAGAACAGGCTGCGTTGCTCCGCTTGCATCAACATATGTTTCTCCGATACCTGCATAGGTATATTTACGGTACACACCATTACTGTCATACATTCCGTCTTTGCCGTTTTCATCAAGCTGCGGTACGAAATTCAAATCATCTGAAGTGAATCCGTTGTGCGACTGGGTGTGGAAGCTGTAAGTATGCTTCTTTCCTCCCTTTATGCGGAAGAAATCTATAGTATAACTCACCTCGTCCGATGCAGCAACCGAAACTGCCGTCCTTCTGTAAATGTCCGTCTCTTTATATACACCTGCAGCCTCAACGTCAATCACGCCAACCTTATCGGTACTGTCATAATGCAACGGTGTGCCGTCATATAATCCGTCCTGGTATTCATCGTCAACAACAACTGTATTATGCGCAAGCGTGTTCATTATCCACTGCCAGCGGTTTTCGTCGTAGTTCGTTGCTTCAGGATATCCGAGGTCAGGCATAAAGTTAAAGCCGTATGCATTGATTCCGAGAGAAAGCATATCTCTGTGCGCATGGGCGTTGTTTGTTCTTCCGTAATACATCCACACGTCTCCGCGGAAATCAGTCCCCGACGCTCCGTTTACCTTCACAGCCTCACCGCGGCGCAGAATCGCAAGACCGAAGCCTGTCATATTCTCGCTTTCAAATGCAAGCTCGCCATGCTCTTCAATGATATCTTCAATTTCCTTTTCAAGACCTGAATTGTCAGCGAAAATATCAATATGAATACCATCAAGATCGCCTTTTTTTGTATAATAAATATTTTGCGCAAGCACAATTCTGTTTTCATCGTCCTTCTCAAGCAAATCAAATGCCTGAATTGCTTCCGGCGAAGTATCGCTGAGCCCCTTACTTCCGGTAGCACCGCCGTCACCGAGCTGAAGTGTATATCCGTTTCCTACAGTCTCCCTTATGACGGAATTGAACATCTTTATATATTTCGGATTTTCAATAAGATTGATATCCGAAGCCTTGCCGTAACGCGCAAGCAACGAAGCAATTGCTATGGTCTCTGTAGGCCAGATGCTGTTATAGCCGCTTCCAACCTCATTTCCGAATCCGTCACGGTCAACATCTTTCACATACTTTGAAAGCAGCTCTCCGCCGGTGTTTTGAACATAGGTGGAATAGCTCACTGTCGGATAAATAGGGTCTGTAACCTTTTCGGTCTTGGTTGTGCTTGCACTGCACAGCCAATCGAACATTTTTCCGGATTCAGGATATGTATCAAGAGCAACCGCGGCAAGCGCCGCTGTGTATTGATGCAAGCCGAAGTTTCCGCTTATCTTACGCGTATACACTGCATCAATCGCCTCGCGGAGAACTCCGTTTTCAATATTCTCACGTATCAGTTCACCTGAGTTTTTTGGGTTTTCAATTCCGTACTCTGCGGCTTTTCCCGAAAGATAGCTTATAACCTGCGGATCATCCATCATCGGATAAAATGCATCGTAAGCTTTCAGCATCTCGTCAAGAACAGTCCCTTCCCAGATGCTTCCCAATATCTTTCCGGCATTGCTTGAGCCGTGTGAGTTATGGTGCGAAAGGCTTGTTTTTGTTAAATTAAATTCAGGATACAAATCCGCAAAGCGGTCAAGAATAATTATTCCCGCCCGTGCATATTTCACATCCCCCGTATACAAATACGCATCTCGAAGATTTGAAATCACGCGGAAATAGCATTCATCCGGAGAAACGCTATCGGTAAAGCCGTAAACCGCATGCATATAATATGCAATCGGCGCCCACTTTGGATTTGTCGTTGGATTTTCGCTTGAGCCGGGAACACCGTCACGCAGAGACCAGCCAAAGCCATCATCAACCATCCAAGTGCTGTCCTTATCATCATAAAGCTTATTGTAAAGATATCCCTTTTCGTTTCCTACTCCGTAATATGCCTTCCACTGCTCGCTGCCATGCTCACCGGGGCTTTCAAGCATAGGATCTCCGAAGAGCTCGTGATGCTTTTCATATGCCTGCTCACGTGAGAAGGTACCGTCTGCTTTGTTCACACCAAGCTTGTAAAAGCTTTCAAAATCGTTAGACGGGAAAAGACGCTTGCAATCGGGGCACTGTATCTTCCACGGACGTGAAAGTGGGCTTACTCCCCATGCATACGAGCCGTGGTTCTTACGGCTATCCTTTCCGCAGTACGGACAGCTGTATCGCATTGCTATAGTCGTTGCCGTATTGTTTGTAGGTGCATTTCTCGTGCTGAACGTGTAGCTTCTCGGAAGCCCTTCGCCCGGCATAAGCTCATAAAGAGCATCATACTTATCCACAAACTTATCAGCTTTTGACACCGCTGATTTCTGAAGGCTCTTCGCCCAATCATATTCCTTAATATTCTTCAAGGCATTTTGACGCATCTCATAAGTATATACAGTCGGTTCTGCTTTCCCGGAGCCCGAAACAATCTCTGCCATACATTCAAATATCTTACCTTCGATGTCTGCAGATACCTTCACTTCCGTCTTGCCACGCGAAGCATATTTGACATAGCCGTCGCTATCAACAGAAACAACGCCATCCGTCACAGGTTCATAGCTTAAAAGGCTTCCGGTGAGATCCACCGTGCTTCCGTCGTTTTTAATTCCGGTGACGATAATACGTGAGCCATCAAAATCGAGAGCCTGAACAACATCATCCTCTGTTTCTGCAATTATAGAAGCGAGCTTCACTCTTTCTATCTTAACCGTCTTTGATACAGGCACAGTTTTTCCATTAAAGGTAACATACGCAGTTATGGTTACCATGCCTTCAGCCAGAGCCTTGAACACACCGTCCTCAACCGTTGCTACATTTTCATCCGAGCTTTCAAATGTCACAGAGCTTACATCCCGCTCGGAAATTTCGCTCCCGTCCGAAAGAAAGGCTTTCCCAATCAGCTTCTTCTCACCGCCGACAAAATACAGGGTTTCTTCATCAAGGTTAAAATCCGCCTTATCAAAGGTAAGTTCATTTACTGTTATCTCAACTTCGCCCGACACCTGTTTTCCATCAACCGTGCCCGAAGTGATAAGCTTTGCCGTTCCCGGCTTTAACGCCTTAAAGCTTGCGCCGGAAACTGCGATTACGCTCTCATCCGAGCTTGTTACTGCGAAATCCGCCTCAACAGTTCCGTCACTTGAAACAAGCGGAGCATAAAATTCCGCTCCGTTTTTCCAGACAAGCTTTACCTTATAATCCGAGCTCTCGCCTGCAGCAAGATTTGCTCTCGTTGCCTCGATCTCTGCTTTTTCCACACTGCCGAGCTCTCGCTTTCCGATAAAGCTTACACTGCGAAGATAACGCCGTGAGTTGGTCCCTCCGGTTTTTCCGCCGTTCTTTATAAGGAGCGTGTGTGTTCCTTTTTTCAGCTCAATAGAGCGCGCAAGAGTCTCAACTGCAGTATAAAGGTCGCCCGGATCAGCATATCCGTCAAACTCGCCGACGTACTTTCCGTCTACATAGAATTTAGCAAGGCCTACGGTGTTTCTCATCATTGCGCTCAGCTTTAAATCGTAAAAGCCGTCTGCCGCTGTTGTAAAGTCAACCGCAAAATCGCCGGAGCCATTGACAAGATACATATACTCAACCGTCTCCTGAATTCTTGCCGAGGAGGTGTCGCCTGCAAAAAGCTTGGGATCGGTAAGTTCTGTATTTATCGTCCAGTTAATACCGTGGGTATCCTTTGAAAAATATCCGGTGCTTACTTTCCCCTCAGCTGACGTCACCGAAACAGTTTTCGTGCGTGCGACCGGGTCGTTAAAGTATATCTCAAAACTCGGCACTATCGGAACCTCCGAAACTGCAAGGTTAAGAGTTTTTGAAAGCATAATCTCTCCGAGAGTAACGGTGACAGTCACCGCAAACTCTCCGCAGCTTACCGGCGTTATAACTCCCGCCTTTGAAACCTTTGCAATCTCTTCATCTGAGCTTTCATATGTAATTTCGGCGTTGCTGAGGTCTGCCGGGATTCCGCCCGACATTTTCCCCGAAACCTCAAGCTTCATTCCGTCGGTATCGTCAAGCAAAACATATGCGTTTTCCGCACTTACATCAATCGTTTCAAGCACAAGCTCACCGACAGGAGTAAGCGTGAAGGAGGTTATATAGGTAGTCGCCCGCTCTTTACCAACCTTCCCTGATGCCAGCCATTTCTCGTTTGCACCTTCATCAACGAAAATAAGGAAATATTCTCCTTTTTCCGTTATGTTAACTGCAAGAAGCTCTTCTGATGCGCTCTCAGCAGTACCATACATATCAATCGTTCCGATATAACTTGCATCTGAAGCCTTTTCTTTCAGATATTTACTAAGAAGAGCATTCTCAGCATCTGCTTTCCATGGCGAAAAAGAGTCAGCCTCGTTTTTCTTTACAAAGTATATGTTATATCTCGGAGCGCTGGTTTGAGGCTTATAATAAAGTGTTGGTCTGAATGTTCCGGTTTCGTTGATTTCAAGAACTATTGCCGCTGAAAGTGGCTTGTTTTCCTGACCGTCTCCCGATACTCTGTCTGTAAGGCTGTTCCAGAAAAGGCTGTCTTTATACAGCGTTGTGGCTTTTGCATAGCTAAACCCGGCAGCGCTCCATGCGTTATAACCGGCGCACATATTGCTTTGTGTTCCCGTTATTACGTTCGCATTTGAAAAGCCTTCGCTGAGCTGAGCTCCATTCTCATCCGCATATGCCTCATAACTAAACACATACTCGATTTTTTTCGTTTCCGCTCCTGCGCCGAAAGCCGTGGGCATAAGCGTAGCAATAATTGCAATTGCCAGAATGAGCGAAATGAATTTTTTCATTTGCAGTTTTCCTTTCTCAATTGTATCTTTTCAACATATAAGTACATCTCAATTTCTAATCCAATGTAACCGATCCGTCGGTTATTTCGGTAAAACTGTTTCCATCTTTAATTATAGCATAACCCTTGGCACTTGTCGCTGAGATATTATTTGTAATTGTAAACTGAGAAGCGTTGGTGGACATCGCGATTTTCTTATCACCCAGCATAACGCCTTTTTCCGCTACCTCTGCACCGTCAAGACCGATAAACTCTGCCATAAGAGCGTTGTTCCCAAGCATGTCAATAACTATTTTGCGGAGATTTCCTGCCATAATCTGCTTTTTGTCACCGTAGACTGCCTCTACTGTGCAGTCCTCCCACGGGAAGAAGGTGTATTCTCTGTCAAGTGATACGATTTCGGTTACTCCGTCTACGGTTCTTGTCCACCACTTGAAGTATTTATTCTCAGTGTCCTTTTCTGCCGTAGATGTGATTGAATCGCCGTAACGGACACTATTGCCGTTTACTTTAACATAAACATCGTCATACTGTGCAACGAATATCATATTACCCGAAAGCGTTGCCGTGGTAACGTCTGCTCCGTATTTTGTGTTGCCGGCATCGCCGTAAAGCTGCCAGTGGGTTGCGCCCGCATAATTTGCCATCTGCGGAAGAGACGGTATTGTTATAACGCCGTCATTGACAGTTACATTGTTTTCATCAATATCATCTGCCGCGGTCGTATAAAGAAGCTGACCGTTTCCATCGTAAAACTCTGCCTTTGCTTCTGCTTCTGCGTTCTTCTTTTCGTACACTGCAATGAGGTAATTTGCCTCGTTCTGCGGCTTGTATTCTTCAATCGTTGAGTTTAGAGAAACAATCTTGTTTGCCTTATCCGATGTCAGTCCCTTTATCCAGTAAAGGAATGTATATTCGCCGGTTGTGTCGGTTGCAGGTGCTGTTACGGTATATATGCCGTCGTTGTCTTCGTCGGTTGCGGAGACATCTACATCTATATCGTTGCCGTCAAGCGCAGCGACAAGAGGCGTGATGCTTGCGCTGTGTGTTGTGTCGTCGCTGCTATCTATCGCAAATGCGGAAACAACGTCCTCCTGAGTATCTGCAGGTGCGAGCGTAAACGAGGTTATATAGGTAGTTGCTCTTTGTCTCCCCTTACT
>SVLF01000094.1 GCA_015068085.1 Oscillospiraceae bacterium | reverse complement strand
AGAAACGATATCCGTAGAATACCATAAGGAATGGCTTGCAAAGCAGAAGTAAAAGTATATAAGACGACATACGGACAGCTCATTTTGAGCTGTCCGCTTTTTTAAAACATTATTGTGTGGGTAAGTGTTTCGCGCTCGTTCTCAGCAAGCTTACGGATACGCCATTTCTTTTCGCGCTAACGCGCGGGAGTAGGCTAAAACAATTCGGAATGTGAACCAAGACGCGACAAAAGCAAAACAAGAACATCATCAAAATATTCATATACCAAAAGCCAATCCGGTTCAATATGACATTCTCTCGCATTTTTATAATCACCGCTCAGCTCATGGTCTCTGAACCTTTCAGGCAAAACATCTCCACGCGCGAGAATTTCAATTACTTCAAACAGCTTATCAAGTTTTTTTCTCTGCTTTTCTGCACGCTTTAAATCTTTCTTGAATTTCGAGGTGAACTTGATCTCATACTTCATACATCAAGCGCCGCCTTTAAATCCGCAATCGAAGAATATCCTTTTACGTTATTATCATACGCAATTTTCTTCCCCTCGGCAATTGCGGCAAGAGTTTCCGAGTTCGGCGTAAGCTTCAAGCTGAAAGGAATTCCGTTTTCGCGAATAGTTTGACGCAAAAACATATTTACAGCTGTTGACATATTTATTCCAAGCTCTGAAAATATTTTCTCTGCAGCTATCTTTACATCTTTATCCGTGCGGATATTTAAGTTTGTTGATTCCACAAAAACCCCTCCAATCACATTGTATGCACATTATATCATATTATGCGCACAATGTCAATTCTTAGTCATTGGAGAGGTTCTCTTGCGAACCCCTTTGGAACCCCACGCTTTTGCCGCTCGGCATCCCCCAAGTCATCCTGAGCGGAGGGCGAATGCCCGTAGTCGAACTCGAACGGCAGTGAGAGCGCGCGCAAGCGCGGGATCTTGTTTTGGTTCTGCTATCGTAGAAAGAGATCCCGCCCTGACGGGCTCCTGCGCAGATGCAAGCATCTGCTCCGGTTCGACTTCACTCCTTTCGCTCAGAATGACACGAGGTAAAGCGGGCACTTGTCAAGGCAGACGAGCTTCTTGATAACACAAGCAAATATCCGTACCTTACCGATGAGGATATCAGCATTATTCGGGACTTTAAGGACAAGAGCAAGGTTGACGGTCACGGCGGATTTTTTGAAACCGGAAGCCTTTATGACATATGCCCCGAGCTTGTACGCCTTGACCTTATGGACAAGAAGAGCGGCGTATCAACCAAGCGTTTTGCTGAATTTGATAAGCATAAGGTGTACACTCCGTTTGGCTGGATGGGCGATTATCCGGATTCCTACTCCGCGGATATGCACTACGGCTTGAACGAGCGCATCGCCCGTGCAATCGGCGAAAAGACGGTCGAAAACACCTGTGAAGCGTTTAAGTTCATCCGCGAAGAAACGATATCCGTAGAATACCACAAGGAATGGCTTGCAAATCAGAAGTAAGAAGTATATAAAGCATGCGGACAGCTCAGTTTGAGCTGTCCGTATGTCTTTAAATCCATCTTTTCATGATGTAATGCGTTGTTCGCCATTAGCAAGAGAACACAGTTACTTCATATAATCCAATATTCTCTTGATAAGAACCGCCACTTCTGCGCGAGTGGTATAGTCTGCCGGTGCTATTTTACCGCTCTTGCCATTAACCAGACCTACGGAGATGAGGGCGAAAACGGCTTCCTTTGCATAATCTGCTACATCTGCGAAATCATCGTAGGAAACATCCGCATTTTTAAGCACTACACCGAGTTTGTTAAGCGCGCGGTAGACGATTACCATCATGTCCTGACGGGTGATTGTGTTGCGAGGTGCGAACTTGTTATCACCGATGCCGTTGACTATTCCTGTGTTTCGCGCTATCGCAAGCTCCGGTGCGAAGTAGTCCGATGCAGATACATCCGCAAAGTTCTCGGTATTATCGCTTGTAAGCTTGAATGCGCGAACAAGAAGCAGAGCGAAGTCTGCACGAGTGATATTTGCAGCGGGAGAATACGTTGTTCCGGATGTTCCCTTTATTATCCCATCCGCTGCAAGAGTGTTTATCGCATACTCTGCCCAAGCGTGGTTAGAAAGGTCTGTGAAACGGATAACATCCGTTTCACCCGACGCGTCGGGTGTGCTCGCTCCGGTTTCGGTGTTTTCGGTTTCATTGGTTTTATCTGTATTGCCTTCAACATCCGTTTTGTCTTCCGTTGCGGCTCCGCCAGAGGGTGTCTCGGTCGTTCCGATTGACGGAGTTTCCGTTTTGTCTGCGCCTGCGCCGGTTGTCTTACCGTAAACCGTTACGGTGAAGTATGCGGTGCTTGAACGTCCGTACTCGTCAACTGCGTCAATCGCGACGAGGTTGTCGCCCACCTGACTGTCATCCGGGCGCCATGTAAATGTTGCCGTGTCCGGATTGAAGTTTCCGCCGCGGGGGAGCGTTCGCGCGACATAGGTAATTGCATTTCCGCTTTCTGCCGGACTCTCTGCACTCACCGTAACGCTCACCGAGCTTCCCGCAGAAGTGGTTATATCTGAAGTTTTCTCAAATACCGGTGCCTTGTTATCCTCGTGCGAAAGCGCAATGGTAAATGTCTGCCCCTCTGCAATATCATAATTGTAACCGCTGTTTATATCGCTGTCATCAATATACGAATCGATAAGAGTTACGCTTCCGATGTCAAGCACCGCACTCATTCCGTCTTCTGCAAGAGATACTTTTTCTATCACATATGCCGCATTGCCGGGTGCAGGACTATCAACATTCATAAGCCTTCCTTCAAGCATTTCGGCACTTTCCACTTTCTCATCAAATACAACCTCTATGAAATTGTCAAAAGCAAGGTCACGCGTAAAGGAGTTTATCGTTCCTTCTATCGTTGCCCGGACATCCTTCACATCTGCTATTACCTCGCCATCGTTGATGTAGCTGTATACACTTTCTCGCTTATCGTTAACCGTCCACACACCTACAAAGCCTTTAAAATCAAAGCTATATGCAGCTTCTTCCGTGTTGTCCGTAACGGTATATGTCACATCGTTATTCTGTGCATAAATTACATAGTCAACATTACCGTTGGCAAGCGTAATCTTAAGCGCAGCGGCCTTGTCTGTTTCCGATGGTTGTACCGCACTGTCGCCGGAGACTTCAATACCTACACGTTCAATTTCCTCAATATACCGATTTTTGTTATAAGGCTCAATGACAGTTGTAAAGAGTGTATTGAGATCTTTTCCGGTACGTCGAACAAGCATATACTGATAATGATCAACATACTTCAGATTATTTTCCGTGCGCGGGGGATATCCAATCGCAAGAGTCACCTCATCCGGCTTAAAATCGTTTACCATCGTCATCCGCAGGTTTATATCCATTTTACTCCACGGATTGCGGGAGAGCTTTTGAATATCCATTATATCAAAATCCACAAAGAACTTCTCTTGCCCCGGATTTTGAGAACGTCTGACGTCTTCAAGCCACGTATAACCGTCCGGATACTTCAGCTTTTTATACGAGGTTGTAGGATCCGTATACGGATCGTTTCCGAAAGGAACATCAATACCGGCATATGACCCACCCATCTGCTGCTCAAATTCAAGCTCAGATGAATACGATGAAACATTTTCACCGGCGGAATGGAAGCTGTAAAGATGGTCATCACCGCCTAATATCTTGAAGAAGTCGATGCCGTAGGAAACCTCATCATCATAGTCGATCATAACAAGCGTACGGCGATATTCAGATGTTTGCGTATATACATCAGATGCATCAACATCCATTACCTTAACACGTGTATCTTTTGTATCAAAATGCAATGGTTCAAAAGGCTCCATGCTGTCATTCTGGCTCTTTTCATCAACAACCACTGTATTATGTGAAATAGTCGGCCTTGTCCATTGATGACGATTCGGGTGATATCCGGTCTGTTCCGGATAACCATTGTCTGCTGTCATTGAAATCCCATATGCTTCAATACCCAAATTCAATGCATCCAGATGTCTGTGAGACGTTCCTCCGCCAAAATACATCCAGAAATCCCTCGTTGTATCCCTGATAGCACTCGTTCCGTCATCCTCATAAAGACTGCCGGCTCTGAGTGCTCCAAAACCATAGCCTGTCATCATAGAGCTTTTATCAAACGGATATTCGCCGTATTGTTCAATTATATCAAGGACATCTCGCTGAATACTTTCAGGATTCTTAGTGAATATATCATAATGCAAATTTTTGAGATTCCCGTCTGCATACATATTAAGCCGGTAAATTTCCTGAGCAATCTCAACGGCACTCTCATAATGAATATCTTTTACATTCTTATACGCATTCATAAGTATATCCGGATCATCGAGAAGCTGCGCAAACCACCCTGAAATTCCGGAATCACCGATTGAGGGCTGACCGCGCCGCACAACGGTCATTGGGTTATACGACTTTATCATACCGATGTATTTGGGATTACTCCAGAGATCCATTCCGTTATATTCATCGTATATTCCCAATATTTCTGCAAGGTTAAAAATCTGAGTTACCCAGATTCTGTTATATCCTGCAGCCGATTCATAACCTTGTCCATCGCGCGAAACATCATTTACAAGCTGCTGCGCAACTCCTCCTCCCGTATTGTAAAGATATCCGTCTGTTTTGCTCTCACTGAATATCCAATCCAGCATTTCATCAGTTTTCGGATGTGTATCAAGCACAACTGCAGCCGCAGCAAGCGCTGCCTGATGCATTCCGAAGTTTCCCTTCACGTCAGCCTCACGCACTGCTGTATATATCTCGGAAAGATAGTTTGTTTCAACATTCGTCCGCAGTACTTCAGCGGTTGATTTGTCGCCCAAGCCATTATACTTCTCGCTCTTCTCATTAAGGAACGAAATAACCCCGGGATCGTCATACGCAGGGAAAAATGCATCATACGCCTTTGCCATCAGCTGATCGTTCGTCGACTGCCATATATTATTAAGCATTTTTCCGTTTTTGGAATTACCGAAATAATATCCCTGTGCAATCCAATCAGTTGTACAGAATTCAGGATAAACATCAGCAATGCGATCCATCATAATCGCACCGGCTCTGCCGTATTTCTCATCTCCGGTATACAAATATGCATCAGCGAGAGTTGTTATCGCATTTTTTATTTCGGCGGCATGATGGTCTGCACTGGAATACCACAGTCCATACAGATGATAGTATGCAATAAATGTATATACTTTCTTTTTCCCATTTGGGATAAGTGCTCCGGTATCGTAACCAAGCCCGTCATCCACACCCCAAGTCTCTGCTTTTTCAGTAGGCAGAAGGCTTAAGTCGTTTGCCACTTCGGGATAAAGAGTGTTTTTAAGATAATTTGTCTTGCCGCCGGACTCTGCAACAATTTCCGCATTTTTCCGGTGGGCAATTTCAACATTGTACACACCTGTGCTTTCATCCAAACCTATCTCGTACAACTTCTCAAAGTCATTTGACGGGAAAAGCCGTTTACAGCTCGGACACTGTATTTTCCACGGTCTCCCTATCGGATCCGTCACCCACGGATAAACACCGTATTCATTCTGAACATTTTCTCCGCAATAACGGCATATGTATATATCCGGATCTCCCGTAAGACCTATCTGCCATGTACGCGGAATGGAATTTCCCGGTATCATCTTCCACAGATAGTCATTTCCCAGCGCAACATATTTATCCGCAGCCTCAACTGCTGATTTCTTTAAATCCTTACCCCAATTGTATTCTGCCGCATTTTCCCGTGCAGCTTCGACTCTTTCATCAGTATAATACGTGCGCGATACTTTTCCGTTCCTTACCGAAACCGTAACCGTTGCCGTCTTTACAACCTCACCAATGGTTATTTCCGCCGTAATATCCGCAACACCACAGGAAACAGGCTTAACAGCACCGTCAATGACTGTTGCAACACACTCATTCGATGTTTTCCATACAACTGTTGCATTTTCAAGAGAAAGAGCTTTCCCTTCCGCATTTTTTGCAACTACAGACAAATTTATACCATTGGAATTTATACTCATCACAAGCGTCTGATATCCGATTTCTGCACTTGCAAGTGCTGTGTCTTCTTCTGCATCAGATACGTCTGTTACAACCACCTTGACACGCTCTGTTAATTCGGAGTTTTTCGTTTTGGCAGTTACGGAAATATAAGTCTCTCCCGGTTTAATGCCCATAACATTTCCGTCGATATCAACAGTTGCGATGCTTTCGTCGGCTGAATTATATTTTACGGAGACCATTGTATCCTCCGTTCCGTCAAAACGAGGTTGCCACTCATACATAAATCCGTCTTCGGTTTGCATTACAGCATTGACATTTGCCGCGTCTCCTTTTTCCAGAACAAGTTCTTCTGCCAAGATCCCTATTATTGCAGGAAGCTCATTCGTCGCAAGAAAATACATATCCTTGAACACCATATTGTATGATGTGGAAACTCCGCTTGTGTTTTCATTTGTTCTGAATCTAAATTCGTGCGGTCCTGCCTCAAGATATACGGTTCTCATCGTCTCTGCAGGCATTATCATACTCATCGATTTGTAGAAAAACGAGTAATCTCCGATATATGTTCCATCAAGATAAATATCCGCATCTTCTGCCGCTTTCGCGCCATAAGTGCGTCCCCTGAACAAAACTGTGTAGTATCCGCTGTACGGCACATTGACCTTAATGGAGGCAACAGAACCGGCTGTTGTGTTCTGCATCTGAATACCGATATTATTTAAAATCGGACGTATATTCGATGCTGAATTTGCATAATCAACTTCCCAGCCGTCTTTTTCAAGCGTTATATCTGCCGCAGTTGCCGCACGTGTATCTGCAAAATCAATCTTAAAGCTCCGAAGATCCGACTCAACAACCGTAACGCTGATTGTGTTTGTCTTTACTGTGTTTCCGTTCAGTGTTACCTCAGCATAGATTTCCGCCGTCTCTCCAAGCGTGTTACCGAACATATATCCATCTTCACTTACAGATATACTGTCATTGCTTACCACCCATTCAATATCGGCAGCCCCGATATCCGATGCATATCCGCTTTCCGAAACACCGGTAACCGTCAAGGGAAGATCTCTCAAGTGTCCTACCTCGGTTGCTCCGGACAGGTGTGCCGATTCAATCGGAGTTCCGTCTGTGACGTGAATTTCAGCTGTTGTAACAACAGCCACCCCACCCGAAATGACAGTCACATCGACAAAGCCCGTACCCGCTGCAACGGGTGTTACAATACCGGTCTCGGAAACCGAAACTATATTCTTCGACTGTGACTTGTAAAGAATTTTTGCATCAGACAAATCCACTTCATCGCCATTGGTGTCAAACGCTCTGACCTCAATCTGCGTTGTGTTTCCATCACCTACCGCAACAGGCTCAGCTTCTGCTTCTGCATACATAAGCTTGGCGGCAAAATTTGAAACAGTAACAGATGCGCTTCCGCTTCTCGATATGCCGTTGAGTGACATATCGGCCGAGATTTCAGCCGTGCCGTTCATTCCGCCAAGAGATGAAGCAGCCGATGCGTAATAAATACCCGAGCCGGTTGTTGTTACGGTTCTTTCCGGCGTGAGGATTTCTCCGATAATATAGGAATTACTTGACGCAATATCCATACACTTCGGGATGCAGCTTTCATCAAGAGATATGTAATGTCCGGTTGCCGTACGCGGCTTTATATTTACCGTAAGTGCTGACTTCTCTCCAAGATCTGTTTCACCGATGACTTCAACCTCAACATCGGAGAAACCAACCTCACGAAGCTCAAAATCATCAAACCAGACCGTTCCGCCGTACCCCTTTTTGTCGAAATCAGTCTCTGTTTCCGTGTTTTCGGGACGGAACACCAAAACAGGTGTGAAATATGCATCATCTGTTTCGGCGAGAAACTCAGCAGAGACGGGAATTGTAACGGTCTGCCATTCACTGTATTTTTCTTTATAATCCGCTTCGGAATTTATCCACATGCTTCGATTATATCCCGAAATCGCCTTTGTTGCTGATTTTGACGGATACGGATACAGCTGGAAATTCAAATTCATATCCTTTGCGCCGGACGGCACAGTCCAATTTTCAAGCTTCACCTTGAAAGTGAAGAGGTAAAACTGACCTGTTTTTACAGGAACGCGCGGACCGTCAGCCGACGCCTTAAATGCAAGAGACGGCGGATTTCCCGTGTATAAATCCAAAACTGAAGCTTCAGGATTTATTTCAATCCCCAGAGCCCGGTTTTCCGCATCTCCGTCTTTTTCAACAGTACCCACTTTAGCGCGTATCCACCAGGGCGTATCCGGAGCTTCGTCCTGACGGGCAAGTGACCACGGCCACGCATCGCCTTCCATATCCGGATTCTGCTCGTCGGAGAGAAGATTTTTCCCTGTTTGCTCAATCTTTATATCAAGGCTTGCTTCGCGCGAAATATCTTTATATTTCACCCTTGCGGTAATGGTTGCCTCACCGCAGGAAGCTGCATCAAGCTTTCCTGCTTCCGTTATAACCGCGCAACCGCTATCGGAGGTTATTTCGACCTCAAGCTTCTCCTCATCAATGTCCACAAGCTCCGTACCGTTTTTATCTGTCAGCTTTATGCGTATATCACGGACAGATTTAAGCGCGATGGGGTCTCCGGTTTCTATTCCCCGAAGCGTCATCTCCACCTTATCAAAATCTCCCGGAGGAGGTGCTTGTTCTTTAAATGTAAGATTTGTAAGCCAATAGTAATAATGATTTCCGTTCTTTTCGTTGTATTGTGGCGTTGCGCCCGTTGTAACTCCCGTTGCCGCAAACACAAGGTAGTAGTCGCCTTCTTCAAGTGTAACAGCAGCAAAGGTGTCGGTTTTCGTATTATCGACCGTTGCAGTGCCAAGCTTGGAATTAAAAGTATCTGCCGTACCGAGAAGAATTACTCCCTCGGTAGCATTCAGTACCTTTACAATACCGCCGCCCGCACCGCGGTCTGACATATTCCACCCTTGTTTTTCGGCGTATTCAGCTTTGACGATATATGTATTTACTATTGCGCCACTCTTATACGGAGCGTATGTCAAAGAAGGGATGTATGTACCGGGCTTATCGACATAAATCATAAACGATATTCCGTTTGACGGTATTCCGAGGTGTCCTTCTTTTACCGCATTGGACATTATGCCGCTGCGGAACGCACCGCCAATCAAGCTCCTGCCTGCAAGATAATCCCATTTATCTGATTTTTTTGTGTCAATATTGTCATAATTATTGGCAGTATCCTGATTAGACATTGACACATTGGATGAAGATTTAAGCGCCTCACGAGAAAATACATAGTTTATAGTATTCAAGCCTTCCGCGGCTGAAACGGACAAAGCCGGAATCAGGGATATCATCATGCACAGCGCAAGGATAAGTGATAAGCTTCTTTTAAATTTCATAGGTTCCTCCTTATTTTAAAGTCCACACACGGGGAACAGGAAATTTCCCGTCCCCCGCCCAAAGTTGTATGATTAGCTATTAAGCGCAACCGGCTCGGTGTATGTAACTCTGTATACACCTGCATCGTTATATATTATATATCCGCGCGCATATGATGCATTTCCGTTTTTATTCGGCTTTGCCGTAAACTGACCGTGAGAAAGCTTCTTCTGTGAAGTTGCCTTTGAGTTACAGCTGTCTATCGTTGCCGAGCTTGTTCCGAATACTATACCAACCTCGGTTACGTCCTTGCCGGCAGCGTCATACTCTATCATACACGCTTGTTCTTCCTTTACCGTATCGTCAAGAACAACAACCGGTAATTTCTCTCCTGAAATATCACGTGCTTCAATCTTTCCTACTGCATCCCAAACGTGATAATCATAAGTTTTGCCATAGCCTACAAGCACATCATCGCGATACCATGCCTTTTCCGCATCTGCATCTTTATGTACCTTTGTGTCGTATACATAATTCATGCCGTCTACTTCAAATGTCACGTCCGCATCATCAACGAAATCTGCAACGACTCTTGTAACTGCATTTTCAAAAACTGTATCTGCTGTTACCGGAGTGTTTTTTGCAATAATCCACTGTAAGAACTCAAAGCCTGTCAGCTTCGGATTTTCCGGGAATGCAACTTTCCCGTTTGCATCTGCTTTCTTTTCTGTAATATACTCGCCGTTGCCGCCCCAGAATTCTACTATCTTGTCTGTCTCGGAAACGGGCTCTGTGTAAACAGCAGTGAGATATGTGTTCGTCGCAAGTGTGAAAGAGTAGGTTGCGTCGTTTGTTATCCAATCTCCGCCGTCTGCAGTTCCGCGTACCCAGTGGCGGAAGGTCTTGCCGGAAATTTCCGGTGCTGTGAGTGTTATCTCTTTGCCGCGGGGATATGAGGTAATTGT
>SVLF01000010.1 GCA_015068085.1 Oscillospiraceae bacterium | reverse complement strand
TTCTCGGCTTTGCGATGGGAAGGAACAGAAAGGGTGCATATATCCGAGTTCACGCAAAGTCGAAGAAGAAAGCCAAAGAAAAACTGCGAAAACTAACTTCCCGTAGTCAGGGCAGAAGCTTAGATACGGTGTTCTACAACATAAAGGTATTTATGCGAGGGTGGCTTGGATATTACGGAATTGCGGAGATGAAGAATGAAATGCAAGATTGGAATGAATGGCTACGTCGACGAATACGTATGTACATTTGGAAACAATGGAAATTGCCGAGAACCAGAGTAAAGAACCTGATGAAGCTCGGGATGCCGGAATGGAAGGCGTATCGGAACGGAAACACAAGAAAGGGGTACTGGGCTATTGCAAGTAGTGGGATACTACACCACACCATAACAAATGAAAGACTTGCACGCCGTGGATATTATGACATATCCGAGGCATACAAGTCTTTGCACTCAATATGATTGAACCGCCGTGTACCGAACGGTACGCACGGTGGTGTGAGAGGTCGGCTAATCAACTAATGGTTAGCCTCCTACTCGATTGTGTTTATTGCTATGCTTTAGCCAAAGACATCGAGAAGCGCACAATCATTGTGGCGAACTCTGCGCGTGAGGTTTTTCCCTGCGGAAGGAGAAGGCCGTTTTTGCCTGAGATGATGTTGTTCTTTACTGCCCAGAGCACTGCATTTTCTGCAAATGAAGAAACATTGCCGTGGTCGGTGTATACGGAAAGGTCGCCTTCGGTTTCCGTGCCGTTTGCAAAGCGGTACATTATAACTGCAAGCTGTTCGCGCGTAACCTCTGCATCAGGAGCAAAGGATGTGTCTGTAACGCCTGTTACAATGCCGTTCTGTGATGCCCACGAAACTGCATCTGCATAGTAGCAATTCTGCGGAACATCTGCAAATGAGCTTGAATATGCCGGCTTGGGTGAGCCCTTTGCACGGTAAAGTGCCGTAACAACCTGTGCGCGGGTTGCGCTTGCGTCAGGCATAAAGTAAGCATACGATGCCTCTCCGCTCGTTGAGAGAAGTGAGCTTGTAAGGCAGGCTTTGATATGCTCGCGCGCCCAGTGTGATGCAATGTCAACAATCTGATATGTAACGCCGTTCACCGTAACAGAAACCTTTTCCGGTTCTTTTACTGCCGGAGCGGGCTGTGCCGCAGGAGCCGGCTCGGTGTAGCCTACGGGGTAGCGTGTGGTGTAGTATTTTGCTTTTTTTACCTGAGCGGCAGTTATTTTTCTCCCCCAGAGAACCTTGCGCTGATAGTTGCCTTCAGTAATGATGATGTGGTCTGCATGCTTTTCAAGAACAACAACGCTGTGACCGGGCAGGCGGAGAATATCGCCCACGCGAAGCATGGAAATTGTTATCGGTTTTCCGGAAGACGGATAAATGTCACGCGCCGGAAGGGTTCCGAATGCCGCGTCGGACATAAGAAACGCAAACCCCATACAACCTCCGGCACCGTAAGAGCCGCCCTTCCAGTTGTAGCGGGTAGAGTTCGTCCACGTTTTTCCGGTGGGATACTGGCTTTTCATAGCCACGATTTTCTGATATGCCTCAGCTTCTGTCGGAACATTTGCTGCATTGGCGCAGAGCAGTCCGCAGAAAAGGCACAGCGCCAGAACGGCGCCTGTAAAAATTTTCCTCATACAAAAATTACTCCTAATTACAAAACGATTACATATATTGTAACATATTGTAACCGTTATGTCAACCGAAAATTTTCAAGCAGATAAAAGTCCAAAAATAACTGTTGCTTTTTTACGGAAATTGTTTTATTATTATATGTGTAAAATCTTTATAAAAAGGTGAATGATCATGATACATAAGTTTTATAACGGAAAAGTAATTCTCGGAAACACCATTGCCCCCGAGGGAACCGCGGTATACACCGACGGCGAGCGCATTGTTGCGGTAACTGCGCAGGAGCGTCCCTTTGACATCGGTCACGACGCGGGCGGCAAGTACATTTCTCCCGGATTTATCGACATCCACGTTCACGGCGGCGGTGGCGGTGACTTTATGGACGGAACGGTTGATGCGTTCCTTGCAGCGGCTGAGCTTCACGCAAAGTTCGGTACAACTGTCCTTCTCCCGACTGCTTCCTCCGGCGTTATCGAGGAGTACGTTCAGATGTTCGAGGTTCTTGACGAGGCGAATGCAAAGAATACAAAAGGCGCATATATGCCCGGTATCCACCTCGAAGGCCCGTACTTTGCGCTTGCACAGGCAGGTGCGCAGAACCCTGAGTATATAACTCCGCCGAAGAAGGAGGATTATCTCCCGCTTCTTGAAAAATACGGAGATAAGCTTGCTCGCTGGAGCTCCGCTCCCGAGCTTCCCGGCTCTGCTGAATTTGCACGTCACTGCATGGATCACGATGTAGTTGTTGCTGTCGGTCATTCCGATGCAGATTATGACTGCGTTATGGAAGCATACGACTGGGGATATCAGCTTATAACGCACCTTTACTCCGGCTGCAGCACTGTTCACCGCAAGAACGCATACCGCTATGCCGGTGTTGTTGAGGCGGCATATATGATTGATGGTATGGACGTTGAGATTATTGCAGACGGCTGCCACCTTCCGGCATCGCTTTTAAAGTTCATCGTAAAGTTCAAGGGCGTTGACCGCATTTCGCTTATTACCGATGCTCTCCGCGGAGCAGGTGCAGCTGACGGCGGAACATTTATTGCAGGAAGCCTTAAAAACGGCTACGAAGTTATTATTGAAAACGGCGTGGCAAAGCTTATGGACGGCACGGCATTTGCGGGAAGTATTTCCACAACAAACCGCCTTGTCCGTAATATGATAAATATGGCAGACTGCACGCTTCTTGATGCCGTGCGTATGGCGACTGCGAACCCTGCGCGTATGGCAAATCTCCGCGACCGCGGAACAATCCGCGAGGGCGCATATGCAGATATCATCATCTTCGACGACAATATCGACGTTTCGCTCACCATGGTAAACGGCAACGTTGTATTTGAAGGTTAAAAAGAATAATATATCACACACCCCGCGGAGTGATTTGATCTTTATGCAAGGGGATTGTAGCAAAACGAGAGTTGCTACAATCCCCTTTTTCTTGTTTCTCTATTCAAAAAAGTCGCGGGTAATTCTCAAATGGGCGTATTCCGGCCTTTGGAATGTGCGTCTTGCCCGTTCCTCGGTAGGCGTATAGCCCCGGTATTTTTTATAGCACTTGGTCATATATGCATTATCTCCGAAACCGCACATATTTGCGATATACGAAAGCGAATATTGTGTGAAAGCGATTGCTCGGTGAGCGCGAGAAACTCGTACCATCTGCAGATATACGGAATAGGTTGTATCAATAAACAACCTGAAATAATTATAAAAATCCGTTCTGCAAAGTGCAATAGCGCGAAGAATCTCAGGATGATAAATCTTTTTTGCGTAATGGGTGTTGAGATAGTCAAGAGCTTCGACTATCGGGTGGGCGCGGCTTTCGTAAATCTTTTTGACAGTTTTTATCTGCGTGCTTGTCAGGGGAAGAATCATAGCACAAAAGCGTTCAAGCAGCATAAAAAGCTTTGCGGTGTTTTTGGGTTGCAAATCGGTGTTTTCAATGGAAAAGAGAAGCTCCTCCGCCTCTTTTCTGTTATCCGTAAATTCAAAACATTCGGGAACGGCAAAGCCTTCCTTGCAGCAAAAACGAGAAAGCAGTGTGAGTGCAACGGTGCAGGGATGAAAATCAACAAGTTTGTTTTCAAAGGCATTATACGGTATTTCCAGATACAAAAGTGACGTTTCCGCCGATGCATCGAAGGAGTGCATCATTCCCGGCACAACAACGACAGCTGAGCCTGCGCGACAGTCGTAAACATTTTCGCCTATAGTATGAGCAATGCTCCCCTTGAGGCAATATAAAATCTGAACAAAATCATGGTTGTGCGTTGAACTGTAGTGATCGGTAATATATTCAGTCCTGTGCACCGATATGGGACATGGTAAAAATTCGAATTTTTTCCACGACTGGTCCATTTCCAACATACGAGACTCCCGGTCATTTTTCTTTTGCAATTTCATCGCCTCCTGTCAAATAAATTCTATCACAGGAAGCGTTTTTTTGTCCATATATTTCTTTTGGAAAATGGAAAATATGACAAACGGATATGCATCTGATATGTTATTAATATAATGTAAACAACTTAAGGGAGGAAATTAACGTGAAAAAAATTATAACAATTATCCTTGCAATGACTTTTATCATTTCTATGCTGCCTGCCGTGGCGGCGACACCGGCGGAAGATGGCGGTATGCACTTCATATTCGGCGCGGCGGGATATGGCGAAAGTGCGGTAATAAACAAGGTGGCGCTTCAAACAAAAAAAGAGGCAGGAGCTTTAGCAACGGTAAACACAGATCAGTGGATGGTGGCTGCACAACGCTATATGTATGCAATCAATGCACAGCCAACCACCTATGCTACATACGGCAATATTCTGGAGTTACGTATAAACAAAACGAATGCTAAAGGCAACGCTGCTATTGCGATTCTCTTAAAAGTTGAAAATACAGGAACATTTATTCCTTCAATATCGACATTATTGAATACCGGCGGATTTAAGTTTGATGTATATTTAGTACCATCTACAGTTGTACCGCAAGCCCAGAAAAACAGTTTTACCGTTTCTGGAGACGGAGATAGCAACATTGTGACATATTTAAATAGCTTTACTAAAGAGCAACAAGAAAAATATATGTTGGGTACTGTTAATATGAAAGGCTCAGCTGGTGAATCCAAGCAGGAATTTGATGAATATACAATCGATGTTGCGTGCGATTATTATCTTTTCCTGCAGACAAATGACCCTGATAGTTATTCCGATAGTGGAAGAGCATATTCCCGCCTCTACTCCTTCGACCTTACTCCGGTAGAGACAGAAGAACCCTCCGAGCTTGAGAAAGCTTTCGATTATGCCGAAAGCAATCATACAGGAACGGGAAGCGCATCAATAACCGCCTATGCAGTTTACGCTGCAGACGGCGAGGTTTCGAATACGATGACAATCGAAAATATGCCGGATGTAACCTACGGCGAAATTTGCACAACTATTGAAGCTCCCGAAGAAAAAGAAATCGACGGTAAGAACTATAAATTCCTCTACTGGGCAAAGGGCATGACAATGGGAAAGAAACAGGTTGTGTCATATTCTGCAAAAATCCCGGAGTACAAGCCACACGAGGGCGTAAACTACCTTATCGCTGCTTATGAGGAAGTCGGTGCCGATACAGATACGGTTGAGTTCTATAACGCAAACGGCCAGCTTCTTGACCTTACGCTGACGGAAGAAAACAAGCTTCCCGGCCTTCCGTCAATGGCAGGCTACGGCAAGGCTCAGAAATGGGCATTGCGCAACGCTGACGGAACATACACCGAATATGAGGCAGGTGCAGATGTTTCCGGCCGTTCGGGCACTCTTACGTTTATGGCGAAGTATAACGACCTTGAAGCAAATATAAAAATTATAAACAACGGCAAAGAAGAGCATTTTAAATACGGTGATACGGTCACTTGCACATCTTCTGACGAAGACTTCAGTTACTGGACAAAAACCGTTGGAGATACAACGGAAATTGTAAGCACAAAAAGCACTTACACCTTCAACGCATATGAAGCCTGCACGGTAACGGCAGTATGCGAGGGCGCGGTGAACCTCGGAAAAACTATGCGTAAGATAATTCTCAGCACATTTGCGGCAGGTGAAGAAACTGCGGTTATGGCAGAGTTTGTCGGATTTGAGGATGCGCTGGAAAAAGGTATTATGTTCGGAAATCAGAAGATATCCATGAATACCGATAAATCGCAGTTTACGGTTGTTGACGATTCAACGACGGCTACGGCTGTCACAGGCTACGCGATAGTTAAGGATGTCGATACAATCAAAAAGATAACCGATGGTGAAATCACAGTCGGGACAAAGTGAAATAACATTAAGACAGCAGCGGGGCAGAGGACGGTATCTTTTGCCCCGCTTTGTGAACCATGAAAGGAGAATGAGTTATGAAAAGAATTTTATCAATACTTCTTGTAATAAGCATTATGGTTGCTTTTATTCCTACATCTTATGCGCAGGAGAAAGCTTCTGAGAAAATGAGCTTCGTATTCAGTGCGGCGGGATATAAATCCGAAACATCTCTGGATATAGCCGCGCTTGCAGAATACGATACGGCAAAGACCTTTGCCGGTACAAACACATCTCCGTGGCGTGTGGACGGTCATCAATACGTTCAGGGCGGTCATTTTTACGCGTCTGCTGCCACAGGAGTAAATGCTAATACAAATGTAAAACCGAGTGCATTGTCGTGGTATATGTACGGAACCCGCGCGTGGCAAGCGGGAAAGGCAAAGCGCGACGGTGCTGTAGCTCTTTTGCTCAAGATAGAAAACAGCGGAACATTTACGCCCACAATTACATATCATGCGGGAGAAAAGCTGTGCATATACGACGTGTATCTCGTTCCAAAATCTGTGGTTGAGGGAATAAAAAGCTGGTCGGAAAGCTGGATAGGTTTTAACGGAACAAAAAACAATCCTTCACCTAATCTTCTCAGCTCGGTTCTGGCTAACGCAACTGTTACAGGTGAGCCGTACTATCTTGGCAAGCTTGATATGAGTGTAGAGTCTGCGGGTGTAAAAACAAGCTTTTTCCCTGATTATACGGTAGCGGAAAATGCAACCGGCGAATATTATCTCTTTTTCAGAACAAACGGAATAAGTGAGAAGCTGCAGAAAGCATATCCGAGTGGAAATTTTCCAAATTTCTATACGAATATTTACTCGTTTGATATGCACCCTTATGGCACGGTTGAACGCCCCAAGCTTTCGGAAATAAAGATCACTCTTGCGGAAAGTACAATTTTCGAGGGAGGCTCGACGAGTGCAGATGTAAGCCTTAAGCTTGATAACGGGGATGTGCCGAATGAAAAATATGAAATAAAGTTTTCAAGCTCGGATACTTCCGTTGCAACTGTTGATGAGTCCACGGGCGAGATAACGGCAGTTTCAAAAGGAAGTACCAAAATTACGGCATCTGTTCTGGGAACGCAGGTTTCGGGTGAGGCGACGCTCACCGTTGAAGGAAAGCCGTTCCTTGAAAAGCTCGTCCCGGCAAAAAACTCGCTCGTTTTCTTTGAAAACGATGCTCAGAACAGCTCTGCCGTGATTGAGGTGTCGGCACTTATGTCAAACGGAAAAACACAGAGTGCAGATGCGTATCAGCTGAGCTTTTCCTCTGCCGATGAGTCGATAGCAACCGTTACACCCGGCGGCGAAATAACGGCAGTCGGAATCGGAAAAACAACCATTATGGTATCGGCAGAAAATGAAAATAAAGAGAATATCAAAGCGCTCATAAGCGTTGAAGTAAGGGCAGAACTTGACGGAAGCGTTTTTGCGTTTGGTTCGAAGGGCTACGGCGAGAATGTCGAGATTGAAAAGGCGGATATGATGAAAAAAGCTTATGCATCTAATGGCACCGACCCGTGGCGCATTGTAAGTGGCTCAAGCACTCATTACTGGTTTTCCCTCACCGGAGAAGAGGGGATAACAAGCAATGCAAACGGAAAGCATTCCGCGCCAAACGCGCTCTCATGGCATGCCTACGGGTACCGTGCCGCGAGATATACGGGTGCAGATGTAAATTCGGATGAGGGAACCTTCAGCGGAGGTGAATATACCGCGCGACAGGATATGTCGATTGCGATTCTTCTTGATGTAAGCAGAACCGGCGAATTTGCACCGGCATTTACATACGAGGCGAGACGCGATTTATGTATATATGATATATATTTAGTTCCCAAATCGGTTGTTGATGCAAGCGCCTTTTCCAATCTTTCGGATTCATCCAATATTTCAAAATATATAGCCTCACTTTCCGCCGCCGATAAGGAAAAATACATGCTCGGCACGATGGATATGTATGACGGCACGCTTGCAAGTGGCGAGCTGATGAAAAAGAGCGTACTCTTTGAAAACATAACTGTGGAGAAAGCGGGAGAGCATTATCTTCTCCTACAGGTAAACGGTGTTAATGAAAACCTTCAGGGACCGTCGAATTTCAACGTTTCAAACGGAAGCGTGAACTACAAAAATCATCTGTACACAAATATCCATTCCTTCGCGGTTTATCCGCTTCCGTCTGATGCTCTCGAATCGACGAGTGCAAGTGTGAATGTGAAAGAGATCTTTGCAGGTGACAAGGTGCAACTCACTGCCGCGCCGAAGCTCTCCGACGGAACGGTTATTACAACTCCTGCAGTTGTAACAAGCTTCGTGTCTATGAACGAAGATGTTGCAACGGTCAACGGCGATGTTCTGAGCGCTCACAAAGCAGGTAACGTAAAAATCAAGGTTGAGTCATACATAAACGGTTTTGTTACAGGTAAGGTAACCGGTTATATTGATCTTGAAATTTTGCCAGAAAGTATGACGGATATAGATGCAACAGCCGGCGGCAGCCGTCATATCCGGCTTACGGATAAAGAAAACGACACTGTTCCGTTGTACGTAAAGGCGATAAGCAACCTCGGTCGTGAGCTTAATTCGGAAAAGATGGTTTTTTCCACCGTTTCAACCACTCCGGAAATCGCGGAAATAGTAAACGGAAAAGACATCCTTCCCCTTTCTGAGGGAGTTGCGAAATTCCTTGTAACAGCCGAGCTTAACGGAAGAGTAATAGAAAAAGAAATATCGCTCACGGTTTCGCGCGCAAAGTCTGAAGCATCTTATATGACAGCAGAAAAAGCGGCAGCCGCCCGCGAGAATGCCGCGAAATACGATTGGGCAAAGGCCAAGGTGGACGGGTATATAAAAAAAGCAGACAAATATGTAGACAACATTGACCTGCTTTATTCCATGATACATTCCGAGGGAATTGCAAGAGGATACATCGTTGGTCACAAAAATGACCCGAATGCGTATAAGTGCCGTTACTGTAATGTAGACCTGCGTGCGAAATACACTACATATGCATGGATAAACAACGCGCTTTCCCGTCCGTGGAAAACGCAGTGTCCGGATTGTAAGCGGCTTTTTCCTTCAAACAATTTTGAAGGATTCTATAAGCTTGGGCTCAACGAATACGGAGAATTCGACCGTCAGCGCGCACTTGATGCGCACCACAGACTTATATATCACGGCTCTGCCGATTATACAGAGTGCGTCTGCAAAGCTCCGGAAAGCCAGTGGAGCGCAGAGTGGAACGAATACTACGGCTACGGAGTAAAGGGCGGTTATCTTTACAACGAGCTCTATCCGGAAGTCGGAGATAAGGACGTCGACGGCAATTACAAGGTGAAGACTATCAACGCAGGCAGCGGACTTCGCGACGGTGAAACTGCCGAGACCTGGGGTGTTGATGACGGACTTGGATATGTTCCCAAAATGCCTGACGGCACGCCGTATAAGTGCAGCGGCACAACCATTGAGCGCCACACATATATTGCACAGTATCTTTTCTTCGGAGTATGGCGCAACGGTGCTGTTGGCAATGCGATAGAAAACACCGCGTATGCATACTTCTACACGGGAGACAGGAAATACGGCAGGGTTGCGGCAATATTGCTTGACAGAGTAGCTGATTTTTATCCGCAATACAGCACCGGACAGTATAACAGCATCACGCCGACGAACGGAACATCTAACGCAGGAAAGCTGGTCGGAAGTATCTGGGACACTGAGCTTGCAACCTCTTTTATAACAGCCTATGATATGGTTTTTGATATGTATGAGGACGAATATGTCCTGAATTACATTAGAGACAAAGCAACCCGATATAAAATAAAGTACGCAAAAGAGACTCCGTCACAGATACGCACAAACATCGAAGACGGAATTGTGAGAAACTCTCTTGAAAGCGTGCGAGACTGGCTGATTACCGGAAACTACGGAATGGAACAGCAGACAACCGTCACTGCTGCAGTAGTTCTCGATTCATATCCTGAGTCGCAGAAGTGGCTGGACTTTCTGATGGCGACCGGCTGGGATGTAAAGCCACAAAAAACCGGGGGAGGAATATACGCGCAGCTTACCGATGAAGTTGATGCCGACGGTCAGGGCGATGAAGGTTCTTCTTATAACGTTTATTGGCTGGATAATTTAAGAGCGGTAAATGAAGTTCTTGAAAGCAACGACAAGTATCTGAACAAGAATCTTGCCAATCACCCAAAGTTTATTATGATGCACTATGCAAATATCCCACTGATATCGACGTATTATACCCCTCAGATAGGAGACTCAAGCTCAACTCTTGCAAAAAGCTACTGGGTAAGTGAAGATGAAGCTCTCAGCGGATGGAAGCTTACCGGAGACAAGGTTTTTGCACAGGTTCTTTACCTTCTCAATGGTAATTCCGCAGATGGCTTGCACTATGCAATAACCGAGCAGGATCCCGAAAGGCTTGAGCACGAGGTTCGCACTGTCATTGAGGAGCGCGGCGAGCTGAAGACGACATCTGAAATGATGACAAATTTCGGCTTTGCAATACTTCGCGATGGTGGAGACTTTACCGGAAGTGTTTTGCAAACAGCGCAGGAAACACGCCGCGATGCATGGATGTATTTCGGAACAAATACAGGTCACGCCCACCGGGATTCTCTCAACCTCGGCTTAACGGCATTTGGCTTGAACTTCACACCCGATCTCGGGTATCCGGAACAGACTGGAAAACAGCCGAACCGTCTGCAGTGGGTGAGAAGTACATTATCTCACAACACCGTTATGGTGGATGAGGATGAACAGCTTGAGAATGAAGAAATCCGCGGTAATGCAAAACACTTTGACGATAGCGGAATTGTTTCCTTAATGGATGTCGATGCTAGCTATGTGTACGACTCAACGGAGGCTTATCGCAGAAGCGTGGTTACAGTTCGCGTAGATGATGAAAATTCATATACAGTAGACTTTTTCAGGGTTCTCGGAGGCAATGACCATTTGTACAGCTTCCATGCGTCAAGTAACGAGATACATGAAACTAAAGGCCTTGACTTCTCTGTGGTTGAGGATGAAGATGGAAATTATATATCCGGGTCACAGCTTGATGCGGACGGAAATTATAAGGGAACCTATGCCGGACGCGACGCTTTGTACGTAAAAAACACCAAAACAAACGCCGTGCGGCTCCTTTCCGAAGGAGAAAAGACGGTAACAGCACCTGAGCAAATCCTTGAGGTTAAGTATGGAGCAGACCCATATTCTCCTGACGAATGGAATTACAAGACCTTGTATCCGAGAGGATATACCTGGCTTAAGAACGTAGACCGCGACACTTCACCCGCGAACAATGTTGAAATTGATTTTGCGATCAAGGATTTCAACAAGGCAATTTCAAACAACAAGAATCTCCATTTGCGTATGACACTGCTCAACAGCGGGAATATGCACGGTGAGGTTTCGGCAAGCGTTGCAATTGCGGACGGATTCCCGCCGAACAAAGCAAGCAATAAAAACATTGACAAGCTCAAATATGTTCTTGTAGAGCACACAGGGGAAAACCTCGACACAGTATTTACAGCAGTATTTGAACCGTACAGGTCATCACGCTATCTGAAACGCTCAAGTGAGCTTTCTATGCGGGTTGTCGGAGATGTTCCCGAAGAAAAGGGTGATGCCCACCGCGCGGTAAAAGTTGAGCATAAGAGCGGACGCGTGGATTACATTCTCTACGCTACCAACACCTCGGTTACGTATGAAATAGATCTGGATGACGGAAAGACGCTCAGCTTCCGCGGCTTTGTCGGCGTATATACCATCAATGAAAAAAATGAAAATATTTATAAGTATGTTCACGACGGCGATATTATAGGTAATGAAATTGAAAGTGCAGTAAGCATTGAAGCGGCTGTAAAAAGCTTTACAAAAGGAGCTTCGTTATCCTTTGAAAATGAAATCACGTTGCAACTTAAAAACCCCCGGCAGATGTCCGCACAAGAGCTTGAGAATCTTACAGGCAGATATGTATTTATCGATAACGGCAACGACTCACGAAGCGGAACCTTCAAAATAGAATCCGCTTCACAATCGGGAGACAACCTGATTCTTGATACAGGGCTTGTTTCCCCGGTCAGAAAATATGTTGATTCGGGAGATTTCTCCAAAGGCTTTGAGTATATGATTTCAGAGGGACAGGAAGCACGAATTCCGCTTACATACAGCGAGGATTTTTCGCCGGTGTTTGATGGAGTATCCGACACATTGTCAACAAGTGTAGGAAGCACGATAACCGTAAAATTAAATGCCGAAAGTCCGATTACGGAAAATTCACCGGAAATTAAATATTCGGGCACAGTGCTCCCGCGCGGCGCAAGCATAAACGAGGCAACCGGACTTGTTACATGGAAGCCCGACGCATCGCAGGTAGGAAACAACCACTTCGCCGTTACCGCATTGGATGAAAATGGACGTGAAAGCACAGTTCACTTTTACATAACCGTCTACGGCTCGACGACATCAAAACCTTCAGAGGATAATGCAAACGACTCATCAGCCTCTTCCGGCACATCCGGCGGCAGTGGTGGGGGCGGAGGCGGCGGAGCCGCACCGACACCTGATAAGCCGGAAACAGGCGATGATAAGACTAACGTCCCGCCTGATGAGAATACAGGCGATACGGAGAATACCGCACCCGACGCGTCGGGTGAAACGGATATCATCCGTTTCACAGACATTGCAAACCACGTATGGGCAGAGGACGCGATAAACGCACTTGCAACGGATGGAATAATAAAGGGCACATCCGCAAGTACGTTCTCTCCGTCAAATAACATCACCCGCGCTGATTTCGCATTGCTCTTGGTGCGCGCATTCAAGCTTGAAAGTGAAAATGCGGAGAACTTTGTAGACGTACAGAGCAGCGACTACTTTGCGCCTGAGCTTGCAATAGCGCGCAACACGGGGGTTGTAAACGGCATAGGCGATAACAAGTACGCACCACGCAACACAATCACCCGCCAGGATATGATGGTAATAGTGCATCGGGCATTGACCACCAATCCTGTAGGGGAGGGGCTCCGTGCTCTCCCGTCGACGGATGAGGTGGCGGGTTACCCCGACTCCGCCACCGTCGCACCCTACGCCCGCGATGCCGTCACTGCTCTCATCGGCGCAGGATTCGTCAACGGCAAAAACGGACGTATCGCGCCAACGGATTACACAACAAGAGCAGAGGTGGCAGTGCTACTGAAACGCATACTCGATTATATAAAATAATTTTGCATTTTGCACTTTGCATTCTACATTTAAAACAGGAGGAAGACCAAAATGAAAAAACTTATCGCATTAACCCTTGCAACCGTTATGCTTTTCGCTCTTTGTGCGTGCGGAGGCAGCAACGGTAGTACCGTCCTTGACGGCGCCGATGCAAATGAACCGCTCACGAAAGATGATGTTATCAAATATATGGTAGTATCTTCTGCGAGCTGGCCGGTACAAGATGATTGGAAGCTTTTCGAGTATATGTCGGAAGGCTCGGGTGCAACTCTTGATATTATCTCTGTTCCTGCAACCGATGCCGGTTCAAAATTCCCGCTTCTCTTCGCCGCCCGCGATGAGCTTCCGGACCTGATGGCATTTGATATGGTTGGCGGACACACAAAGTATGCCGGTGAAGGACTTGTTGCATTTGATGATTTAGAAGCATATATGCCAAATTACAATGCATGGATTGAATCGCTGACCGAGGAAGAGTACGATGTAGTTGTCAAGAACCGTAAGCGTGCCGACGGCAAGATTTACTATACTCCGGGCACAGGACGCGAGGGAAGAACTCGAATGCGCGCATGGCTTTACCGCGAGGATATTTTCGAAAAACACAATCTCAAAGCACCGGAAACCTTTGATGAGATTTATGAAGCAAGCAAAACTCTTAAAAAGCTCTATCCGGATTCATATCCATACAGCACAAGAAGCTTCAGTTATGTATTTGACCTTCCGGGGTCCTCGTTTGATAAATGGTGGCAGCATGGAGCGTATTACGACTTTGATGATGAAGAATGGCGCTGGGGAGCAACAGAGGATACGGCACTTGAAATTCTTACCTTCTACAAAAAAATGATAGATGAAAAGCTTATGCCGGCTGATTGCGTAACGATGAACAGCACAACGTTTGACGAGCTTGTTCTCACGAACAGAACATTTATTATGCCGCACCTTCAGCTGCGCATAGACCATTACAACCAGCTTGCACAAAACGAGAATCCGGAATTTAAAATACAGGCATTTGTACCGCCTGTTGCAAATCCCGAAAAAGGCGTTGCGATGATGGAGCGCGGTGACCTTGAAATGATAGGAATGTCAATTCCGGATACAGGCAACCCTGAAGGTATTGCAAACGCTGCACAGTTTGTTGACTGGATGTATACCGATGAGGCAATGGAGCTTGTATCCTGGGGAAAAGAGGGAGAAACATACGAGTTTGTTGACGGCAAGAAAAAGTATATTACCGACGAGACCGGTGCATTGCCGAACACCCTTTACGGCTTCCACACCTACGGTTCCTTCTGCCGTATGGATCCAGAGGCTGCAAAGGCAATTCAGTCGGAAACAACGCTTGAGAGTGGGAGTATAGTAGCAGAGCATCAGCTCCCGTATTATCCCGTAACACTGTGGCTTGACTTTAATGATGAAGAGCAGGCTGTTATTGATATGTACAAGACGGGAATTCAGACGTACACTCAGGAAATGCTTACCAAGTTTATGCTTGGTCAGGAGCCGCTTTCAAACTTTGATACGTTTGTAGATACTCTTAACGAAATGGGCGTTGAAGAGCTTCTTGCAACTTACGAGAGCGCATACGACAGAGTGAAGTAACACGGCGGGGTGAACTATGAAATTATACGCAAACCTGCACACGCATTCGACTCATTCAGACGGAGGATATTCTCCGGCTCGGATTGCCAGGGTTGCAAAGTGGGAGGGCTATGGTGCTGTAGCCGTCACCGATCACGACACGGTGACCGGATATGCAGAGCTTAAAGCAGAGTGTGATAAAATAGGGCTTGAATGTATTTTCGGTGCGGAGTTTTCATCTCCGTCAAAGCTTCTTGAGGACATTGAGGGAGAAGCGGGGACATTTCATATCTGCGGATACCACTTTGACCCTGAGCATCCGCCGATGAAAAAGTATCTTGAGGAAATGAGCCATCGTGAAACCGATCAGACAAGAATTCTGTTTGAACGCGGAGTTCACCTCGGCAAGCTTTCTGGTATTGAATGGGAAGAGGTGCTGGAGTATAACAAGGGTATAACATGGCTTTGCAATGAACATCTTTTTCGTGCACTGATCGCAAAAGGACTTATGAAAGGCGAGGATTATCCCAAGTTCTTTGAGGAGCTTTTCGGAGAGCATCGTTACGAGGTTCCGCCGTCATATCCATTCAAGCAGGAGCATGAAATAATAAAGCTCATTCACGATGCAGGTGGTATTGCGATAGTCGCACACCCGCATAAGCAGCTATGCTATATGGATGCGCTCATGGAAATGGGAATAGATGGGCTTGAAATATGGCATTGGATGATGACCGAGGAGGAAAGAGAAAAGGGGCTTGCTCTTGCATATGACAAGGGACTTTATATCTCTGGAGGCAGCGACCACAATGGATATTGCAGCGGTTTTTATGAGAAATATGCCCATCCCGAGGATTGTCCTCGCTACGCACCGCCGCTTACATTCGGCACAACCCGTGAATATTTTGAGGAAATAAAAAACAAACAAATTAACAGATAACTAATTTTTAGGAGAAACGATTATGAGAAAAATTATTTGGATTACTTTTGCTGTTATGCTGAGCTTATCTCTCGCGCTCAGCGCTGCGGCACACAATGACGTAAGTGAAGTTCACTGGGCGCATAAGGAAATCGCAAAATGCTGCGAAGAAGGCCTCTTTGAAGGGTACAGTGACGGAAACTTCAAGCCAAACGCAACAATAACCCGCGCAGAAGCAATAAAGGTGCTTGTGAGCTACTCAGACCGTGAAGTGAGTAAAAACGCTTCCGAAAAGTATCTTGATATCGCAACGGACAAGTGGTATGCGCCTTACATTGAAGCAGGAAAGGACCTTCTCTCACCCCTTTGGGTATCGGCAAATGCCATAAAGCCTGATGTCGCTATTACAAGAGAAGAGGCAGTGTACGCAATAGTCAATGCAACGGGATATAAGACGCTTTCTTCCGATGTGTCTGTTTTATCCGGTTTTTCGGATGAAGACAGCATTTCGAAAGAGCTCGCCGAAAGCTTCGCCATAGCTGTAGAAAACGAGCTTATTCGTGGTTACCAGGACGGTTGTGTCAGACCAAAGGCAACACTCACAAGGGCTGAGTTTGCGGCAATTATGTGCAGAGCTGTATATAACGAGGAAATACTTTCACAGCGCCGTGCCGCCGCTGAGAAATATATGAGAGAGATGGCAACCGTTCTGTGGAGACCCAAGGAGGATATTCTCTACACAATATCCTCAAATACAACACCTTCTGAAGCAACACAGAGCAATCAGCTTTTGCTTCGTGCAGACCGCATATACAGCGGTATACCTTATGGATACGGTGGAAGCACGGCAACGTCATTTCTCGACTATTCCGCCGAAAAGGACGAAAACGGTGTTTATGTAATTTCAGGCTTGCCTTGGCAGGCGTTAAGCGGCGTCAGCACAAGCTCACGTATAGGAAATGACTGTTCAAGCGCGCTTGTTCTTGCTTGGGGAAGTGTCGGTGCAACATTCACGACCGAGACAACCCAAACTGTATATATGACAGATGCCTATGGTTTTGAAAAGGTAGGAAACTATTCTGTTACAGCCGCAGATACCGTGAAGTATAAGGATACGAGAAAGACTATACTTGAAAACGGAGAAAAGGTCATTTTCGCTGCATACGCAGAGCTAAAACCTGCAGACGGCGTAGTCAGGGCAACCACATCGGGAAATCATGCGATGATGGTTGTAGGCGTTGACGTTGTATATGACGCGAGAGGCGAGATTGATGAAAATAAAAGCGTTGTAACTCTCGTTGATCAGACAGCAGGGAATTTCAGAGCGGAGGAAACATATTATGACGAGAAAATCGGCAGTAATGTGTACCGTATTGCCGGTGTGGATCATCAGTATACCTTCCGCAAGCTTATAGCCGCCGGGTATGTTCCGATTACGTGCAAGTCGCTTGTGGATTCATCTCCGGTCGCCGAGCCTGTTATAACAGACTCGGAAACAGAGCACAATAAATCCAATCTTCTTAAAGGTACTTTTGGTTGTAATTGGCTGATGGATACATGTACAATCAAGGTAACCAATACTGCCGGTGAGATTATACAACAAGCGACAGCACAAGTTCGTCGAAGAAACGATATATATGTAAAGTTTGATTTGCAACAGTTTGTAACAGAAGCTCCGGAGGTTGTCCGCGGAAAGATAAATGTTTTAGAGCTTCCAAAAGGCGAACTGCACTGCACCGTTACCTTCCGCCTTGTAACAGGTCAGGAAATTACAGTACGCGATTTTGACTTCATGGCATAAGCCGAGTGGACACGGACCTTAAGGGGCTCGTGTCCACTCGGCTTATGCTGCAATAAAAAAGACCGGACCTAATGATTTGGCATAAAACCGGATCAATAGGTCCTTGTTAGTTTATCTCAAACTATTCAAAAGCTTTGTCATACTGTTGACGAGGATATCGTCTGCGCCCTTTTTAATTGGGGTGCTGGTGGATTCATAGCATCGCTCGTCATACACCGTACCTGTCGGGAAATATGTTTCGCCGCCGTCGGTGAGCACGCAGACAAATGTTTTGTCAAACGGGGAGGCTTCACGGATTCTTTTTCCTATTTCGCAAAAGGGCTCACCCGGAAGTCCTGCAATGGCAATATTTCCGAGCTTTATGGCTGAAAGCGTGAATTCGAAAGCATCCGGTCCGTCGGCAAGCCGCAGAATGCGTATGGCTTCGGGCGGGTTCATCGGGGTATCACCGCAGAGTGCGTCTATTTCATCATCACGCTCTTCGCGGTGCAGTTTAAGAACTTTCTCCGCCAGCGGTATACGGTGGTTTTCGCGGTTTGTCGGAATGGAGATGCGCATATTAGCATATGCAACATCGGAAATCTCAGCTTCCTCTGCATCGCCAAGAGCTGCAAGCACTGCTCCGGCGATGCTTCTGCCGATACTACGTGAATATTCAAGCCCGCGCGCCGGCTTTGTTATATGTACATTACGGGTGTTTATATCACCCTCAGCACCTTGCAGAAATACTGTCTTTGTATTCGGAAGCGCGCGTTCAAGTGTTTCGCGCATAAATCCGATATGGTCTGCGCTTATTATTTCTCCGCCTATCGTGTCGGCGTGAACACCGAAATTCACCAGAAGAATATCCTCCTTGTTCTCCCTCGTGATTTTCATAACATAAACCGTTTCGTCCGCCTCAGAAATCGGATGGAGAATATCCTTATCTCCGAGTGGGGGATTGGTCTGGACTGAGCCGTCACGCATTCTGTAAATCCGGACGAAGGCAACATCGCGGCATTTTCCTTCTGCTGTGTAAAAACGGGCAGGAGAGGCATCTGCAAATGCCATTGCCGCCGCATCACGAAGCATAAGACCGAGATATTCGTCATACGCGGGATTTGATTTTTCACCGGAAGACTCATCGTCTCCGACAATCGGACCTGTATGCGTGTGTGAACAGGTGACTATCACGGCTTCTGCCGGAATGTTGCAGAATTCCGAAATCATCTTTTTATAACCATCAAGAAGATACTGATTTTTCATTCCGCAAAGGTCGCAGGCGAGGACAACGGCACGGTTTTTGCCGTCATCAAATGCGGTGGCACTTACATACAATTCGTCGTGAACGCCCTTTGCGTGGCGCGGTTCAAAGTACCCCGATATTGCGGTTCCGAGCGGCGGGGTGATGCATTTTCTGGCAAAGCCGACTGAAACAAGTTTGTTCATGTAAAGGTCTCCTATGTTAAAAAATGGTTGAGTTATCCTAAAAGGACATCGGTTATAAGCATTACGCAAAAGCCCACGAGCAAGGCGTAGGTTGCTCCGCGCTCATTGCCGTGAGCGTGGGTTTCGGGAATCATTTCATCACTGATTACATAAAGCATTGTGCCGCCTGCAAATGCAAGAGCAAAAGGAAGCACGGCGGAGGAAATGCTTACGGCGAAATACCCCATAAATGTGCCGAGAACCTCGACGAGACCTGTTGCAAGCGCGCAGATAAACGTTCTGCCCGCAGGAATGCCTGCAGCAAGCATTGGGCCGATTATTACCATTCCCTCCGGAATATTCTGCAGGGCGATACCTCCGGCGATGATAAGCGCCTGCGATACGTCCCCTGAGCCAAAGCCGACACCTGCCGCGATTCCTTCGGGAAAATTATGAATTGCGATTGCCGCGACAAAGAGGAGCACGCGGTTTAAATTGGCATTGTTGTGCTCTTCCCGGTCAGCTCCCGCAAGCCTGTGGAGATGGGGGACGAGCTTGTCGATGAGATTTAAGCACAGCGCCCCGGTAAATATTCCTGCAACGGTTATGAAAAGACTGTATTTCCCGCCGTATTCAAGAGAAGGAAGAACAAGACCGAGCACTGCCGCAGCAAGCATAACTCCGGCTGCAAAGGAAAGAACAATGTCGGAAAATTTTGTGGATATTTTTTTGAACGCAAAGCCGATGAGAGCGCCGAATACGGTTGCGCCTCCCACGCCGAGCGCTGTAAGCAATACCATAGTCATAGAAATGTACCCCTATGTATAAATTTCAGAAATGAATGGAAAAAAGCTTCGGAATGGGCAAACCGAACCTGAAGAAGTACATAGTACGTTGAGCAGTTCGGCCTGCCCGCAGCAAAAAATACTTTTTTGCATTCCGGAGCATTTTAACCTTCACTTTTATTCTTCGGCGCTGAAGCTGTCCTTGCCTACAAAGCAGAGGGGGCATTCGAAGTCATCCGGAAGCTCCTCAAACTTTGTTCCGGGGGCAAATCCAAGCTCCTCATCGCCCGCGTCCTCATCGTATACCCATCCGCATACGTCACATACATACTTCATAATAAAAACCTCCTGAAAATTTATTTTATCTCTTCAAAATCAGATGCGGGGTGCTTGCAGAGCGGGCAGACAAAGTCATCGGGAAGCTTGTCACCCTCATATACAAATCCGCAGATTTTGCAGACATATCCTTTTTTGCCTTCGGTTTTCGGCTTCGGCTTGACATTTTCATGGTAATATGAATATGTCATTGTTTCGCGGTCGGAGATGACGCGCGCCTCCGAAACGCTGCAGATAAACATTCCGTGTGTATCAAGATCAACATATTGTTCAACGTTTAGCGACATAAACGAATTTATGAAGCGCGAAAGGAAGACAAGCCCGTTATCTGAACGGAGAACATCACAGCCGTCAAACTTGTCGGTATTTCTTCCGCTTTGGAAGCCGAAGCGCTCAAAAACTTCAAACGGAGCATCAACGGAAAGGCAGTTTATATTCATCTTTCCGGAATTCTTTATAATGTGGTGTGAATAGTTGTCTTTGTTTATTGTAACGGCAATCCTGTTCGGAACACTTGTTACCTGTGTAACGGTGTTTACGATAAGACCGTTGTCGCGCTTGCCGTCGTTTGATGTGACGACATAAAGACCGTAGCCGATATTGAACAATGCCGTAAGGTCGTTCTTGTTCGCTGTGGAATCCTGCTGTGCAAGGTATTCGCGGCAAAGCTCATCGGACAGCGCATCAAGCTGAGCCATACTCTCATCATTCAGTGCCGACATAATTCTGACAGTAGTTTCGGCCTCGGTGAGATTTTTGCACTTTGAAAGCATCTCGCGCATAACCTTTGCCGCAAGAGGCGCCCAGCTTCCGTTTTCGACAAATGCAACAGTCCTGTTCTTGAAACCACGCTCGGTAAGGTGGTTTATAAATTCTCGCATAAACGGGAAAATTTCTGCGTTGTAGGTTGTTGTCGCAAAAACGATTTTACTGTAGCGGAAGGCATCCTCAACAGCCTCTGCCATATCACAGCGCGCAAGGTCGTTTATGACAACCTTCGGGCAACCCTTTGCACGGAGCTTGTCTGCAAGCTTCACAACTGCTTTTTTCGTATTGCCGTAAACCGAAGTATAGGCAATTACAATTCCTTCCTCTTCCGGCTGATAGCTTGACCAGGTGTTGTAGAGATTTATATAGTAACCGAGATTTTCCGAAAGCACGGGACCGTGGAGCGGACAGATTTTCTCAATGTCAAGAGCAGATGCTTTCTTGAGAAGATTCTGAACCTGTACACCGTATTTTCCGACAATGCCGATGTAATAACGGCGTGCCTCGCATGCCCAGTCTTCATCCGCGTCAAGCGCGCCGAATTTGCCGAAGCCGTCTGCCGAGAAGAGCACCTTATCACGGCTGTCGTAAGTTACGATAACCTCCGGCCAGTGAACCATCGGTGCGGTGACAAAGGTGAGTGTGTGCGTACCGAGGTTTAATGTGTCTCCCTCGCCGACAACTACCTGACGGTCGGAAAAATCCTTTCCGAAAAACTGCTTCATCATGGTAAAGGACTTTGCCGAGGAAACAATTTTTGCATCCGGATATGCCTTTGTAAAGTTTACTATGTTCGCTGAATGGTCCGGCTCCATATGCTGGATGATAAGATAGTCCGGCACTCTTCCTTCGAGTGTGTTTTGTATGTTGTCAAGCCAGGCGTGAGTAAAGCGTGCGTCAACGGTATCAAGCACGGCAATTTTTTCGTCGAGAATGACGTATGAGTTATACGACATACCGTTGGGAACGGTATACTGTCCCTCAAACAGATCAATTTCATGGTCGTTCACGCCGACGTATTTTATATCATTGGTAATAAGCATCTGATGTCCTCCTGGTTTTATCTGATAATGTTTTTTCTTTCTTATTTTCTCTTATATGTCACAAATTTAAAGCATACGCCGTTGTGGGCATACATCGGTGAGCGGCGGACAACTTCCCAATCCGGCGAATCATCGAGGTTCACAAGATGACGGTCGGCCTCTGACATTGCCTCAACGCGCGTTATGTACGCCGTGTCGCAGAACGGAAGCATATCGCGGTAAACACTCTCTCCTCCGATCACAAAGATATCCTCGCTCTTTTCGTCCTTTAAGAGCGCTGCGATTTCCGCGGGGGTTTTGCAGACCTCTGCGCCCTCTACCTCATCAAGCGTCGTTGATAAGATGATGTTTCTGCGCTTTGGCAGCGGTTTGCCGCCGGGAAGAGAGAAAAGCGTTGCACGTCCCATAATTACGGTTTTCCCCGTTGTCATTTCTTTGAAGTAGCGCATATCCTCCGGAATGTGATAAAGAAGCTCGCCTCCGCGGCCGATGCCCCATCCGATGTCTGCCGATGCAATGATGTTCACAAAAATTCCTCCCTGTTATTTTTCCTTTATTACAGATATATATTCGGGATACATAAAATTTATCAGTATTTTATATTGCAACCGGGATTTTAAGGTTAAATTCGCTGTATTTGTAATTCTCAAGGCGGAAATCTTCTACGGTAAAGTCGTAGAAATTCTTTTTCTCTTTGTTCATAATAAATGCAGGCGCGTCGTACGTTTCACACTCCAAAAGCTTTTCCACAAGCGGAATGTGGCGGTCATATATATGCGCATCGGCGATAACGTGGACAAGCTCGCCAACCTCAAGCCCGCTTACGTGCGCCATCATATGAACAAGAACGGCATACTGACAGGTGTTCCAGCCGTTTGCCGTAAGCATATCCTGTGAGCGCTGGTTGAGTATGGCGTTGAGCTTATTGCCGCTGACGTTGAAGGTCATACTGTATGCGCAGGGATAAAGCTGCATATCGCAAAGCTCGTCGTGGTTATAGATGTTGGTCATTATGCGGCGGCTTGTGGGATTGTTTTTCAAATCGAAGAGCACGCGGTCAACCTGGTCGAACATTCCTTCACGGTAGCGATGCGGTTTTCCGAGCTGATATCCGTAAGCCTTGCCGATTGTTCCGTTCTCGTCTGCCCACGAATCCCAGATACGGCTTTTAAGCTCCGAAATTTTGTTGGATTTCTTCTGCCAAATCCACAGAAGCTCATCAATTGCCGACTTAAGCGCGGTACGGCGTATTGTGAGAATGGGAAACTCACGCGAGAGGTCATAACGGTTTACCACACCGAATTTTTTTACGGTGTGTGCCGGTGTTCCGTCCTCCCAGCGCGGTCGCACGTCATAATCCGTGTCCCACACTCCGTTTTCAAGGATATCTTTGCAATTTTCGATAAAAAGCTTATCTGCAATGCTCATAAATACGACTTCCTTTCCACAGGACAAAAGGGAAAAAGATATTCCTTTTGTTTTGGAATTTAATAATGTACCTTATAATATTATATTATACTAAATATGGTTTTGTTTTTCAATATGATATTTAAGCTATTTTCTGTTTTCGAGAAAAAATTTACCGGTTTAGGTGAATGTGAAAAAATAAACAAACAAAAACTCGTATTTTGCAGAAATTTTGCTCTTCGGGACTTTATTTTTCTGCGAAAATATGCTATACTATAGGGTGCAAAAATAATATTTCACGGGTGAGGTGGAAAAATGCAGGAATATAAGAAAATTTCAATCACCAGGGACGAGGTAGTGCCTACTGCAGAAAAGATGAGAGCAGCCGGTGTTGCACTCGCTATGATCCACGGCTTTATCAATGATGAAGGTAAGCCCAATGTTTCATACGAGTACGAGGTCGGAAGCGGCATCGAGTCTTACACTGTAGACGGAGAGAGCGTTTTGCCCTCTATCGCACCTATCTATGACCTTGGCGCAGAATGGGCGGAGAGAGAGCTTGTTGAGCTTATGGACATCACGTTTGAGGGGCTTGACACATCAAAGCGTCTCTTTATGCCGGACAATATGCTTGACGGTCAGGGACAGATCATAGTTACACCTATGGATGAGCTGATTGATAAAGCACACGGAAAGAAAGGAGAATAACACATGAGCTATATTGTTCCTATCGGACCGTACCATCCGGCGCTTGAAGAGCCTGTTCATGCCCGTCTTTACACAGATGGTGAGCAGATCACTGACGCTGAGGTGTTCATCGGTTACAACCACAGAGGAATTGAAAAGCTTGCACAGCAGAAAAACTTTATCCAGACGATAGTGCTCGTTGAGCGCGTCTGCGGAATATGCTCCCATTCTCACGCCCTTGGCTATGCCATGGCACTTGAGAACATTGCGGGCATGAACGTACCAAAGCGCGGTCAGTATATCCGCGTTATCATGAATGAGCTTGAGAGACTCCATTCGCATTTTCTCTGGCTCGGTATCGCGCTTCATCTTATCGGCCACGACAGCCTTTTCATGCACACATGGAATGAGCGCGAAGTCATTATGGATATGCTTGAGGAAATCTCGGGCAACCGCGTAAACTACGGTATGGTCACAATCGGCGGTTCACGCCGTGATATCGACGATGACAAGAGAAGAAAGATTCTCGAAATGCTTGATAAGGTTGAGAAGTCAATGATTCGCCTTCGCGATATTCTTCTCTCCGACAAGACCGTTGCTCTCCGTACACAGGGCGTCGGCGTTCTCACAACCGAGGACTCCATCCGCATCGGCGCTGTCGGCCCGCATGCAAGAGCTTCAAACGTTGCGGTTGACGTCCGTAAGGATGCACCGTACTGCTGCTATGAGGACTTTGAGTTTGACAAGGCAGTTTACCACACCTGCGACGTTTTCTCACGCGTTGTTATCCGCGTTCTTGAAAACTTTGAGAGCATCAAGATTATCCGTCAGGCTCTCGAAATGCTCCCGACAGGTCCGATTAATCTCGGAGTTAAGATTCCGAAGATTCCGGCAGGTGAGTATATGGTGCGCCACGAGGCTCCGCGCGGTCAGCTCTGCTACAAGGTAGTTACCGACGGCAGTGAGTTTAACAAGCGCGTAAGTATTCACGTTCCGACCTTTAAGACAGCTCCGACAATTCCGACGATGCTCCGCGGCAACTCCGTTGCAGATGCAGGTCTTATCGTTGCAAGTATTGACCCGTGCTTCAGCTGTATGGATAGATAAGCCATGCACGAGCTTGCAATAACAGAAGGAATTATCGAGGCGGCTGTTCCGGAGGCAGAGCGCTTCGGTGCGAAGAAAATCCTTGAGATCCGCCTGAAAATAGGCGAGATGTCAGGTGTGCTTCCGGAATGTATTCAGGAGTATTTCAACATAGCAAGCCGCGGCACGATTGCCGAGGGTGCGCGCCTTTCCGTTGAAAAAATCCCGATTACGATAAAATGCGATTCCTGTGGCTATAACGGAGAAATCCCGAAGCGGAAAATCCGCTGTCCGGAATGTGACAGTGCCGAGATAAAGCTCATGTCAGGCAGGGAATATTACGTGGACAGCCTGGAGGTCGAATAACAATGGAAATAAAAATAGTAAAGCAGATTCTCGAATGGAATGAGGATGTAAGCGAAGAGGTTAAGGCTGCTCTTTCTGAGCATAAGGTGTGTTTAATCAATGTTATGGGCTCGCCGGGTGCAGGAAAAACAAGCCTTATAACCGACATTATAAACCGTCTGCGCGAAACGTATAGAATAGGTGTTATCGAGGGTGATATCGCCGGTGCGATAGACGCGGACAAGATTGACAAGATGGGCATTCCGGTCGTTCAGCTTCAGACTGACGGCGCCTGCCATATTGAGGCGATGTCAATCCGTCATATGCTTTCATTCTTCAATCTCGGTGAGATTGATGTGCTTATCGTCGAGAATATAGGAAATCTCGTCTGCCCTGCGGAGTTCAACATCGGCGAGGATATGCGTGTCGCAATTCTCAGCGTTCCGGAGGGAGACGATAAGGTGGAAAAATATCCGCTTATGTTTGCGACAACCGATGCTCTCGTCATTAACAAATACGATATGATGCCGTATTTTGAGTTTGACGAAGAAAGGGTCCGCCGCAACGTTTCGGATTTAAACGCAAAGGCTCATGTGTTCCCGGTCTCGACAAAAACGGGACAGGGCGCACTGGAGTTTTGCACCTGGCTGTCAGAAAAGATAGCCGAAAAAATCAAAAAGTAAGTTGGTGATGTTCCTTTGAAAAAGACAAAATTTTCAGCGTTTTTGTCAACGGCGATTGTATGTTACATATTTTGGCTGTTGATAACGGGACAGATAGTGTCAATCTTCACGGGCGGAGCATCCGCGCAGATTCTTATTGCAGGCGCACTTGTAAGCGCAATTACTGCTTTGTTTTCTGCACGCTTCTTCATCCATGAAAAGGCATTCTTTCTCTTTAACCCCGTTCGGTTTGTTATCTGGGTGTTTTATTGCCTTATAATCTTTATGTGGGAGCTTACAAAGGCAAATGTTGACGTTGCTCTCCGTGCATTCGGATTTAAGAAGATTAACCCCGGTATCGTTAAAATCGAAACCGATCTTAAGAGCGAGTATGCACAGAGTATGCTTGCAAACTCAATCACGCTTACCCCCGGTACCATCACAATGGATATCGCGGAAGCGGGAGATAAAACTTATTACTACATCCACTGGATTGACGTTGCAACCTCCGATATCAAGGAAGCAAGCGACGGAATCAAGGGTACAATGGAAAAATGGATAAGGAGGATTTGGGAATAATGGACGTTTTAGTATTTTTTGCAATTTGCTTTATCGTTCTCGCCCTCTGCCTTTGCTACCGTTTGATTAAGGGACCGAGTGTTGTTGACCGTGCGATTTCCGCTGACAGCATCGACATTCTCTCGGATATGGCGCTCATCCTCTTTGCTCTGCACAGTGGCAGAAGCATTTATCTTGACATCGCGATGGTTACAGCGGTTCTTGGCTTTATCGGTTCCGTTATGGTATCGCGTTACCTGGAGGGCAGATTATGATTTATGCAATTTACGTTTTAATCGGCATCAGCGTTCTCTTTGCTCTTGCGGGTGTTGTCGGAATGCTTCGTATGCCCGATTCGTTCTGCAGAATGCAGTCGAGCACAAACATCTCCACCTTCGGTGTTCTCGGTGTTATCCTCGGCGGTATTCTCTATGTACTGTTTGTATTTGAAACTCCGGACATTGCAATGGCTGTAAAGCTTGCCGTTCTTGGCGTGTTTTACATAATCACAAACCCGATATCGGGACACGCAATAGCAAAGGCGGCATACCGCCGCGGACTCCGTCCGGAAAAGGAAATGACTTGTGACAAGTATGGGGAGGATTTGGAAAATGCAGATTGATCTCGTATTTATTCTCAACGCACTTGTACTGGTGGGCGTTCTTGTTTCCGCAGCATACGCGGTATTCTCAAAGAAGGTGCTCTCTTCCGTAATTGCGCTTGGTGTTACCGGTGCATTTATGGCTCTTGAATTTATCCTTCTCCACGCACCTGACGTTGCAATAGCGGAAGCGGCTGTCGGCGCGGTGCTTGCAACCACGATTTTTGTTATCGCGGTTAAGAAAACAACAAGCAAGGGGGATGAAGAGAAATGAAAGCAAAAAAAATCGTTGCAGCTATCTCTCTTGCAGTAATCCTTGCGGCAGGTCTTTACTCTGTGATTTATGCTTATACATCTATTCCTAAAGCATATGACGGAAGCGACGTAAACGTTGTTGACCTCTATAATAATCCCGCAGATTACAGCACGGAAAATCCGGACGGAGTTGCGGATATCATCGTAAAGCAGAACCTTGAGAAGACAATGGCGGCAAACAACGTCGCAGCAGTTGTCTTCGACTTCCGCGGATTTGACACTCTCGGTGAGTCGTTCATCCTTCTCACCTCCATTGCAGGGGCATTCGTCATCCTTGCAAAATCGCACAAGAAAAAGGAGGATGAAGAATAATGAAGTTTAAAAGCGGAATTTCGGAAAAGAACGTAATTATGAAATGCGGCGCTGATATGATGCTCCCGTTTGCGGTTGTGTTCGGTATCTACATCATCCTTTTCGGAACCGTCAGCCCGGGCGGTGGATTCCAGGGCGGCGTTATGGTTGCTGCGGCTGCTGTGCTTCTTTATCTTGCATATGGGTATAATACAGCAAAGCAGGCAATCAATACGGAGGTTCTCCGCGTTGGTGAGGCTTGCGGCGCAACGCTGTATGTTATTCTCGGTCTTTGCGGTCTTTTTGTGGGCGCAAACTTTTGCCGTAATATCTTTTTTGACAACGGCGCGGTTGGTGACCTCATATCCGCAGGTACCATCACATTTATGGGTTATTCGGTAGGCTTCAAGGTTCTTACAGGCGTAGGCTTTCTCCTTCTCCTTATGATGAGCCTTCTTGCTCCGGATGCAGATGATGAAGAGGAGGATGCAGAATAATGATTATTGTAAACTACGTTGTTGCAGTCCTGCTTCTCGTCCTCGGACTTTATGCGGTCTGCACTCAGAAAAACCTCATTAAGGTTGTTCTCGGTCTCGGTATTATCGACTACGGAATTAACCTTCTTATCGTAAGCGTTGGTTTTAATGACGGCGGCACAGCTCCGATTTATACAATGTCGGATCTTTTAAACGGTGTTGCTTCAAGCTTCTTTGTTGACCCGGTGCCGCAGGCACTTACGCTTACATCAATTGTTATCGGCGCCTGCGTCGATGCAATGGCTCTCGCTCTTGTAATTATGATTTACCGTAAGTACAAGACGATAAATTCTGATGAAGTAAGGAGGATTCGCGGATAATGTTTAGCTTCCTTACACTTGATTTTGTAAAGCATTTCCCGGTGGTTGCGGTTATGGGACTTTTCCTCTGCGCATTCCTCGTGGAAATCTTCGGCTCAAAGAATAAGATTATCAGAAATACGATAACTCTTATCGCCGCATTCGGCGCTTTTGCGCTTATCACGGCACTTATAAAGCCGGTTCTCATCGACGGCAACATTCTTGCTTACTGGATGGGTAACTGGGAACCGGTAGAGGGTTATGCAATCGGTATCGGATATGAAATTGATGCGCTTAATATGTTCTTTGCGCTTCTTGTCGTAACAACGATACTCCTTGCCGCGATATACTCTATAAAGTATATGGCACGCGACCATCATCTCGGTCATTACTACACATTGTTCCTTATGCTTTCGGGCTCGGTGCTCGGTCTTGTTCTCACGGGCGACATCTTCAATATGTTCGTTATGATTGAGATTATGACCTTTGCATCCGTTGCTTTGACAGCATTCCGCAACAATAAGAACGGTGCTCTTGAAGCAGGCTTTAAGTATCTCATTGTCGGTTCAATCGGTTCGTCAATGACGCTTGCGGGTATCGCGCTTCTGTATGCACAGTGCCACACACTCAATATGGCGCAGATTTCCGCGGCTCTTGCAAACGGACTTACCCCGACAACCGTTCTTGCATTTGCGCTTATGTTTGCGGGATTCGGTGTAAAATCCTATCTCGTTCCGTTCCATGCACCGGCTGCCGATGCTTATATGACAGCTCCGACATCTATTTCAATGGTGTTCTCAGGCATGGTCAACAAGGCAGGCGTTTACGGTATGATAAGGCTTGTCTATATCATCTTCCGTGCAATGGATCTTCCGGCACTTCAGCTCATGCTTGCAACGTTCGGTACGGTAACAATGTTTGTCGGAGTTACAATGGCTCTTGCACAGCACGACTTCAAGCGTTTGCTTGCATTCCACAGTATTTCACAGATTGGCTATGTTATCACGGCAATCGGGCTTGCAACGGTGCTCGGTCTTGAGGCAGGTCTCTTCCACGCAATGAACCACACGCTGTTTAAAGGACTTTTGTTCCTCACGGCAGGTGCTGTTCTCTATGCTACGGGAACTACTGACCTTGACAAGCTCGGCGGTCTTGCAAAGAAGATGCCCAAGACGGCAATCTGCTTCCTTATCGGTGCATTCTCCATTTCGGGACTTCCGCCGTTTAACGGCTTTGCATCAAAGTGGATGATTTATCAGGCTACATATCAGAAAGCGGCTGAAACAGGTAACTTTGCTTATGCATTCGTAACCATCGTTGCGCTCGTCGTTTCTGTTATGACTCTTGCATCGTTTATAAAGGTAACTCAGGCTGTGTTCTTCGGTCAGCTCCCGAAGCATCTTGAGGACACAAAAGAGGTTCCGCTTTCAATGCGTGTTCCGATGTGGATTATGTCCGCTCTCTGTATTCTCTCCGGTGTGTTCTACGGCTTCGTTGAAAAGTTCCTTCTCGCTCCGGCGGCAAAGGCTGTGCTTAGCGTTACAAACTACATCGACAAGATGATGGGGGAGGGAACTGCTGCGGCGGCAGGTGTTGTAGATTATGCCGCAAACGACGTTGTTCTTACTCTCTGGAATCCCGTTCTTTGGCTTGTTCTCTTTGCAATCGTGCTCATCGCGGTATGCATTGTTATCCTTACGGGTGACAAGACACGCGGACGCGTTCTTGCAAAGACAGAGACTGATTCCGAGGACGGTAAGTATGCAACGTTCTTCGGCGGTGAGCAGAGTACCCATTCACATGTTGCGGGTTCCGACCTCTTCTGGGGCTTTAAGCATGACTTCAAGGGTTATTTCAAATTTATTCAGGGCATGCACTCCGGTGTTGTCAACGACTATGCGCTTTATGCGGTTGTCGGCGCGGCACTTATCACGGTGCTTATGTTCGTGTTTGTACATTAAGGGAGGTGAGTGAAAGTGGAAACTATAGTTACTATTCTTACTAACGCATGGTCTGTTCTCGTGTTTCCGGGACTGCTCTTTGCAGTAGTAGTCGGCCTTTTGCTCGCCGGCATTGACAGAAAAATTCTCGCGCGTATGCAGAAGCGTAAGGGCCCCCCGATTCTCCAGCCGACATATGACTTTTTCAAGCTCATGGGTAAGGAGACGATAATCCCCCACGCCGCAAACCGCAAGGCGTTCCTTATCGCACCGGTTCTCGGCTTTGTCAGCCTTGTTGTGCTGATGCTGTTCATTCCGGTGTTCGGCTACAGCCCGTTCTCAACAAACGGCGACCTTATCATCGTGCTTTATCTTCTCACAATCCCGGCCGTTGCGCTTATCGTCGGCGGTTCGGCTTCCGGTTCTCCCTATGCGGGTATCGGTATCTCACGTGAGATGGTGACGATGATGGCATACGAGCTTCCGCTTGTTGTTGTTCTCCTCACGGTTGCCAAGAAGGTCGGCGGTGAAAGCCTTGTATTCTCGCTCGGCGAGATTGGTGACTGGCAGGCGGCAAACGGACTTCTCATTTCACACTGGGCGCTTATTCCGGCAGCAATTGCAATGCTTCTTGTCATTCCTGCAGAGGTCGGCACGCAGCCGTTTGACGTTGCAGAGGCGGAAACGGAAATTTGCGAGGGCACGCTTGTTGAGTACAGCGGCGCACCGCTTGCTGTGTTTAAGCTTAACACCGCAATCAAGATGTTTGTTATGACGTCGCTCTTTACCGTGCTTTTCTTCGGCGGAATTGATACCGGATATATCGCGCTCAACGCAGTTATCCTTGTTGCTATCTGCTCCGTTCTCACGGTAGTTTGTATGACGCTTGCTCACGCGATATGTGCGCGTCTCAAGATTGAGCATCTCTTTAAGTTCTACTGGACGGTTGTTACCGCTCTCGCGGCAATAAGCCTCATCCTTGTATGGCTCGGTCTGTAAGGGAGGTAAAACAGTATGTTTAAAAAGATTATCACGAAAAGCATGGCTAAATCCCCGTGGATTTACCACATAAACACAGGCTCATGCAACGGTTGTGACATTGAGCTTGTAGCGGTTCTCACACCGCGCTATGACGCTGAGCGTTTTGGCTTTAAGCTTGCGGGAACTCCGCGTCACGCCGATATCGTTGTCGTGTCCGGGCCTATCACAAGCCAGTCGAAAGAGCGTCTTATCCGTACTCTTGAGCAGGTTCCGGAGCCGAAGTGCGTTGTGTCCATCGGTTCTTGCCCGCGCTCCTGCAATGTTTTCAAGGGCAGCTACTCTGTTGAGGGACCTCTTGAAAACTACACACACGTTGACGTTTCGATCGCAGGCTGCACGCCGAAGCCCGAGGCAATAATCGAGGGACTTGCAAAGGCTGCAGAAATCCTTGCTGAGAAGAGGGAGGCAATGTACAAATGAAATTTTCATTCCCGTTTTTAAAGGAAGCTCTTGGCAACCTCTTTTCAAAGCCCAGCACGGTAAATTTTCCGAAGGTAGCTGTTGAGGCTGCTCCGAAATACCGTGGACGAATTGCTTATGACGCAGAAAAGTGCGTAAACTGCGGAATGTGCATCAAGGTTTGCTCACCGGGCGCAATCACAAGAACAAGTGAGGATGTTCCGGAGGGTGAGAAAATCACTTATGAATTTGACCTCACATCCTGTACCTTCTGTGGAATGTGTCAGGACTTCTGTACAACAAACGCGATTGAGCTTACCGCCGACTACCACATGGTAGCAACCGATCCGGCAGACCTTATCTCCCGCGGTTCACGCATCAAGAAAAAGGTTACCGGAAAGCTTACCTGCGGCGATGCGTGTGTTTACTGCACGCTCTGTGCAAAGCAGTGCCCCGAGGGAGCAATCACGGTTGACCGCGCAAATAAGACGTGGGAAGTCGATGAGTCTAAGTGCGTAAAGTGCGGCATCTGTATCGACAAATGCCCGAAGAAGTGCCTTTCCTTTGCGGAAGGCGACGCAGAAGGCGTTGTCTGCAGTGACAGCTGTGTTTACTGTACGCTCTGTGCAAAGAAATGCCCGAGTGAAGCAATCACGGTTGACCGTGCAAACAAGACATGGGAAATTGACCGCGAAAAATGCACACAGTGCGGCATATGCATCAATGCATGCCCGAAAAAATCCCTTTCGATGGGCGCAATTGAATAAAATAAATTACAAAAATCCCCGCAACGGAAATTACTTCTGTTGCGAGGATTTTTGTTATATAATAATGAAAGGCAGGCAGTTTTGTTCGTAACGAGTATCAGCTTTTATGAAGCGGCTGTTCAGGTTTTCCACTATGAGTTTTTACTGTGAGAGTTTTTAATATAATTCATAGATGTCCAATGTCTTATAAGTGCAGCTTCGTCAGGTTCGAAAAACCACTTCATCAAATTGACATCGTTTTTGTATAATGTATCACCGTATTTAATTTGCCAATCGGAATATTTGCGTCGGAATTGAAGCGGAGTACAACCGAAAACTCTTTTAAAACATGATGTAAAGTGGCTGTTGCTTGCAAATCCGCAGTTTTTTGAAACTTCGGAAATACTCATGGTGGAACTTCGTACAAAGATTTGCGCATGTAAAAGCCTGGTTGCTATTATATAATCATGGACGGTGCGACCGATAAGCTCATAAAAAGTACTTGTGAGTCCTCTTCGAGACATATTGACGTGAGCGGCAATATCATCAATTGAGAGTTTGCGGTCCCTCCAATTAAAGGATATATAGCTGACCGTGGCCTCCATAAGTTGCATACGAGAAATATTCTTCATAAGCTTATCTTGAGAAAAGTGTTTTTCTGATCTTGCAGCATAAAGGTCGAGAAAATCTGAGATCAAAGCAAGTTGTTTGTTGAGCGACGCAACCTGTTTTCTGTCGCTTTCAGTCAGTATCTTTTCCACTATGCCATCAGCAACCACTTTTTCGCTTCCTGAGAAGTTGACCAACTCAGGGAGCTGCGTGTTTTTAAATATCACATCCTGATACGAAATCGGAAATAAAGGAAACGAATCAGAGATGATTGCTTTATTGTGGATTATTATGCGTATAAGTCTGAGTTTAGCCATATCGGAAATCGAAAGGTCACTCTCGTGGACCATATACGGCGGAATTATAACAGCATCTCCGGGTTTGAGGATATATTTCCTGTTATTCATCGTGTGAATATATTCTCCTGAAATCAGATACCATATCTGAAAATAATCGTGCCATTCCGATACCGATATCTTTTTGGTAGTGATAAGAGATGAAGAAACGGGACTTTTTAAAAGAGCTGGCTTTATATCTGCAGGGCTTGGAAGGACAGCCTTAAACGGCGGCGGTATTACATCATTCATAAAAAACACCTCCTTTGATAACTGACTTTATGATACATTAAAATCACGCATATTTCAAGTGGAAAATTTGGAAGAAATTTTCAGGCTCTAAAAATGAAAATCTGCCCGAATTTGACAAAATTGCATTGAAACGTAAGAGTATTAGGAATATAATCAAGTAAAAAGAAGCATATAACAAATGTGTTTCAAAAGATTAAAATGGAAAAGGAGAATGAAAATGAGAAAGAAGTTAACGGCACTTTTGCTTGTAACCGTAATGCTTTTATCGCTTGCGGCATGTGGGGGAGAATCCTCGGTTGGAGAAGTTGCAAACAACGAACCGCTCACAAAAGATGATGTTATCAAAATGGTAATCAATTCGCATCCCAGCTGGCCGTACAATGAAAACTGGAAGATTTGGGAATATATAGCCGACGGATCGGGCGTAACCCTTGATGTAACAGCTATCGTAACTGACCCGGGAACAAAATACAGCATTATGTTCGCATCTCCTGACACACTTCCGGATGTGGTAGGCTTCAGCTATAAGCCGGACACTGATAAGTATGTAAACCAAGGCGCACTTGTTGCTTTTGAGGATGTAGAAGCATACATGCCCAATTACATCGCATGGCGTGAGAGTCTCAGTGAAGAAGAAATTCAGAATAATATCAAAGCACGCCGTGCTGCAGACGGAAAAATCTATTACTCTCCGGTTATAGGACGTGAAAGATCCCAGAACGTTCGTGCGTGGCTTTATAGAAAGGATATCTTCGATAAGCACGGTCTTAAAGTTCCCGAGACGTTTGACGAGCTTTATGATGTTTCCAAGAAACTTAAAGAACTTTATCCGGAATCCTATCCTCTCTGTATGCGTTCCGGTATGGCGAACATGGGAGTATCAGGATCTTCGTGGAAGCCGTATTGGACCCCTGGTTTCTATTATGACTTTGATGCAGAAAAATGGTGTTATGGTGTTGTTGAAGAAACAATGCGCGAGGTTCTTGCGTTCTATTACAAAATGGTACAGGAAAAGCTTATTCCCACGGATTTTATAACGATAAACGCATCCGGCTGGCAGGAACTCATTGTAACAGACCGCGGTTTCATCATGCCGGAGTATCAGACAAGAATAGACTTCTTTAATTCTCTTGCAAGAGGTAATAACCCGGAATTTAATCTTGCCGCAATGGTACCTCCGGTTGCAAATCCCGAGACAGGCGTTGCAATGGTAAGCAAGAACAATATCGATCCGGTAGGATTCACGATAGCGAATTCCGGTAATGAAAAGCGTGTGGCAAATGCTGCAAAGTTCCTTGACTGGTTCTACACTGATAAGGCTATGGAGCTTGTTTCATGGGGCAAGGAAGGCGAAACATTCGAGGTTGTTGACGGTAAGAAGAAATTTATCACTGATGAAAACGGAACCCAGGCAAATTCGCTTTACGGATTCTCAACCTACGGTACGTTTACGCGCATGGATCCGGAGGCAGTAGCTGCTTTTGAATCTAACGATATAGCAGAGAGCGTGGATATGGTTCTCGAGCATACTTTGCCGTATGCAAATCCGACTACCTACCTTGCTTTTACCGATGAAGAACGCAAGGTTATGGAGAATTTCTCGACCGGTCTCAGCACATATGCTGAATCCATGATTATGAAGTTCATCCTCGGTCAGGAGCCGCTCTCAAGCTTCGATAGCTTTGCCGAGACTATTAAAAACGACTTCAATCTTGATGACCTGCTTGAAGCATACGAAAGCGCATATTCAAGAGTAAAATAACCCTCGCGCGGTATGTAATCGTTAAAAAATAAAGTATGAATTACAAAGAATTTTTGAAAAATGATATTTTGCCGGTCTGGGCTGACATATCGCAGGATTTCACAAACGGTGGGGTGTTTACGGGATTTGACAGAGAGCACACACCCAAAGGCGACGGGAAAAACCTTATGTGTCAGGGACGCTCACTTTGGTTTTTTTCGATGGCGTGTATACATTTAAAGCCTCAAAAAGAATATCTTGACATTTGCAGAAGTATATTTTGCTTTCTGAAAAAATGTACAATGGAAAACGGAAAGCTTCCGTTTTCGGTAACCTGTGACGGAAAGCCTGTTACGGTTACAAAAAGGACATTCTATGCGGAGATGTATTGCGCAATGGGATGTGCGCAGTATTATAAAGCGACAAAAGCTTCCGATGTGAAGGAATACAGCGAAAAGCTTTTTGATTTTGTATATGGGCAATATCTCAGTCAGCAAAGCACATGTCAGGATGAAGAGGAACACCGAAACAGCAAATGCTTTGGTGTTCACATGACAGCACTTATGATGGCACAGGCCGTCCGTAATGCAGGAATACGCTGTGAGAAAGCCGATGAAATTGCAAATCTCGCAATTGCCCAGATGATGGAGAGCGGATTTGTGAATGATGCTATGAAGTGTGTATACGAGCATGCACCTCTCCCCGGATGTAAGCTTATCGGACATGATGCTGTATCTTCATGTCCGGGGCATATATACGAGGCGGCATGGTTTGTTATGTGTGAGGGTGAGCTTAAAAACGATGACAATATTCGTCTGTTCGGGAAAAAACTGCTTGATTATGCTATGCCTTGCGGATTTGAAAAAATAACGGAATTTATTCCGACCTGTTTTGATACCGATAAGAGCGTTGAAGAGAACACTGCATCGGGCAACTTTGGAGCGTTCCCTCAGCAAGAGGCCATCATTGCCTTTCGCCTTGCATACAACATTTTCGGAGACTATAAATATCTGAAAATGTCGGAACGACTTGAAAAATCACTGCATTCGTATTATGAAAGGTTTGACGGGATAATCTGGTGCGGCGCAATACGCAAGGAAAACGGAGAATATGCAGATATCAAACCTGACAGGGGCCACTACAACAGTCCCTTTCATCTTGAAAGATATCTCCTTCTCCTCAACATTTTGCAAAAAAAAGGCAACATTTCGGCATATATGAATTAGAAAGGAAATCCCGATGGATATATCAGTTCTTGGTAAAGAACGCGGAAACGACAGCTTTTGTGCGGGGGTAAGAATAGGCGGAAGAGTTACTGCAAGCGGAGTTTCCGATGAAATAAAAGAGTTTTGTTCAACACCGCTTACGAGTATATGTTATATTCTTCTGCCGCGCGATACGACAGCTGAGTATATGTTCAAATGGGCAGCGGAGTTTCGTGAAACAAAAACATATTTTTTCTTAAATCCGTTCTATTCAGATGTTTTAACCCGCGAGGATATCCTGAAAGTTGCGGAAATAGCAGGCGAATATTATTTAGGTGCGCTTGTATCTCCTTTAAACGAATACGGAACTCGAACGGCAACTATTGCATACTGTTCCCACGAAAAAGAACGGATGCGAGAACAGGCAATGATTGATTTGCGCGAAGCCTTTGACAGCTACATAGCAGAAGCTAAGGAAAAAACCAAGAAATCGAAAGAGCTTTACGGCGGGATGACTTCGGTGATTGAGGCAACACCCCTTCTTAAGTATCTCTATGAAACCGATATAGATATTGTCATCTCGGAATTCCTGACGGGAAATCTTGATTATCAGGTTGCATATGCAAGAGGGGCTGCCCGAGGGTATGGCAGAGACAAATGGGCAAGCCTTATCGCTCACGAATGGTACGGCGGAATAAGAAACGATGACCCGCTCAAATTTAAGAGGCTGAAGCTTATCTACGATTATCTTTATATGGCAGGTTGTAACTGTACATTTATTGAAAGCGGAGAATTCAGCATCAGAAGTTATGGCTATTACTATGATATAAACCATAAGTATTGCAAGGAATACAGAAGAATCCGCGAGGACTTCACAAAATCCGTTGCAGATGACGTAAGACCAACGCCAAACCCGATGTGCAAGGTTGGCATAGTTCATGGGAACTACGATGCTTTTGTCGGATTCTTTTCTTCCTCTCTTATGTACCACAGAAACATCGAGGAATGGGTGATGCAGGATTCCGAGCGAAGCTGGCATCTGCTTGAAAACATCAAAAACTCCACACTCTGGCACAACCCTCACGAATACGGCGATTACGCGTACTGTAATGCTCCGGGCTACGGCGACTATGAAATAGTTCCGATAGAAAGCAGTATCGAGGCACTTTGCGAATATGAATATCTCATCTTTCTCGGATGGAACTCGATGACGGAAGAATATTATGAAAAGCTGAAGGAATATGTCCGCCGCGGCGGAAACCTCATAATGAGTGCGGCACATCTGAATACCAATACCGTTCGTGACGGAAAGTATTTACCCATATATGACGGAAAACTCTCTGATTTCCTCGGTTGTGACATAGTCGGAACCGAAAGACGTGACGGCTCTGTTAAGTTTGTACGGGATTCGATGATGAAGAATGTCTTATATCCAGTTGTACAGAACGAAGATCAGGCGGTTGTGGCAGCAGCATGGGGTGCGGTAGATCCGTTGTTCCCTTCGGGCAATATTGATTTTGTGAATATCAACTGCAAGAGCTGTGAGGTCATCGCATACGCAAACGTTGCAAAAGAACACATTCGTGAGACAGACCCACCGGCAGTTATCGAGAATAAATACGGAAAGGGCGTTGTTTCGCTCATTACCGAGCTTAAATATCCGGGCAATTCTGAAAACAGACTGTTCTATTCATATATCATGCGTGCAATCTTCAGTGCAAGCCATCGCGGCTGTGATGTCAAGGTTATTGCAAATGACAGAATTAAATTCACAGTTTATGATGCAGGTGATGGGAAGAGAAAAATATATTTGTTGAACACCGATTTTTCACTTCCGAGCACAGTAATTGTAAAAACGGATGTTGAAGAGATAAAGCTTACTCTTGACTCGCTTGAAAGAAAAGAAATTACGGTCAGCACCCGTGTTGATAATTAAACGATTCGGAAGGATGATGGAATGAAACGATCCTTAATACTCAACGGCGTACATATCGGCGAGCATTCGTTTGTTCCGGAAAACATCATTGAAGAGATAAACGAGCGTGTTATAGCCCCCGGTTATAATTTTGTCACACTCCGCCCTAAAAATGCCAGTGACAAAACCGGAGCCCGGATTGATGTTCCGCAGGATTATTACATCAAATGGGCAAGGTACCTTGCCGAAAACAAAATCTATTTCGCGTTCCTTTATACCGTCCAGTATCCGCCGCCGGGAAGAAGATCGGCATTAGATGCCGAAACGATTGCAAAAATGAAGGAAATTGCAGGTGAATATTTCCTTGGCGAGGCTATAGGCGAGCCGGGAAGCTCAAATGCATGCAAGCTGCAGGGCTATTTTCAGGCTACGGCAAACCGCGGCGCAGACCCGAATGCACAGCTTACGGCATTTGATATGACCGAGGCGCGCGCAAATTACGTAGCAAAGGTAAGCGGTTTTGCTGATACCGCAAGAGAACTCGGCTTCCCGAATGTCCTCTCGGTTGAGGCGACAATGCTAAGTAAGTACAACACTGAGGCAGGGGTAAATCTCCCGATGGTAGAGGTGTTCAACAGCAACCCCGACGAGCATCTTCCGACGGGCAGAGGTGCGGCAAAGGCATGTGGTGCCCCGATATGGGGAACCTACTTTGCAGGCGAATGGTACGCAGGTATGCGCCACAGCGACCCATTAAAAAGAAAAAGAGTTGAGCTTGGCTATAAGTTTGCATACCTTTCCGGCTCAAGCGTATTTTGCCTTGAAAGCGGAGACGAGAAGATATGCGCCTACGGCGAGGAACATCCGCCTGACTCCGAGATATGCAATGACTATCGCAGAATTATGGACTATATCACAGAGCTTTCAAAAACAGACGAACGCCCGAGCGGAGGTCCTAAGATAAAGCTTGCATTTGTGCATGGCAAAGACGATGCATGGGGTGGCTGGGGCGCAAGTGCCGTCTGGAACCAGTTTCTCCGTGAAGAATGGGGGCATAACGAGGCAGAACATTCATGGCGACTGCTTGATGAGCTCGGCACACGCCGCAAATGGTCAGATATCGCAAACTATGGTGATCATGACTATTCCTCAGCTCCGGCATATGGACTTTACGACATCATTCCCATTGAAAGCTCAGTCGATGTTCTTTCGCAGTATGAGTATCTCATCTTCCTTGGTTGGAACACAATGACGGATGAGAATATGGATAAGCTTACGGAATATGTAGGTCGCGGAGGAAAGCTTCTTATGTCTGCGGCGCATCTTAACTGTAATCCGCAGAGAAAAGGAAATCTCATCCTTCCGTCGAAGGAAAAGATAAAAGAGCTTTTTGGTTGCCGCTTCACGGGCGCAAGCGTAAGAACCAACTGCGGCACAAAGTTTATAAGAAATTCCCTCAATGAGGAAATCCTGCTTCCGGGAAGCACGACCTTCCTTTGTGATCCGCTTTACAGCGCAGGATATACAGAGTATTTAAAGTGTGAGCTTTGCGGGGCGGAGCCTTCGGGCTTTTATGCCGACAGCTTCGGCAGTAAGCCGACGGATATATATACCGTTATTGAAAATAGAGTTGGAAAAGGAACGGTAACGCTTGTAACAAGCATAAACTATCCGGGGCATCCGGCGCTTTTCCCGCTTTACCGTATGCTTGCCCGCGAGATGATTACATCAAGCGCAAGAAACTGCGATATAAAGATTATCGGAAGCGAAAGACTGCGCTATGCAGTTTATGAAGGCGATAAGGTTTATCTTCTTAATACCGATTATGATATGCCGATTGCAGTGAAGATTATAAAAGGTGAGAAAGAGAAGGTTGTAACGCTTGATTCGCTTGAATTAAAGACCGTGTATATATAAACAACGTTGAGCAAAAGCCTTGCGCAACGATAATATATATATAAATTTCAAAATTAAGGAGAAGAACAAAATGAAAAGATTATTATCACTTATCCTTGCAATCGCGATGATTGCAGCATTTATCCCGGCAGTGTCTGCCGCAGGTACAATCGATGCAACGGACAATATGAAGATTGTGTATGACTTCACGGGGCCTTTTTACGGAATGACAAATACTGCAACCAACCCTATGACAAACTTTGTTGGAAAAACCGATCCGTTTGAATCTTTTTGGAAGGTGAAGGGGTTCAGTACAAATCTTGTGTCTAATTACAGAGGTTTGGACTCGACAATCACTATAAAACAATATGCGGTCGATTTTGAAATCAACGTTCCGACAGACGGTATATATAATGCTGTTGTGAATGCGCGTTGGAATACAAAGGGCGGTAGCAATGATTTAAATGTCACAATTAAAGACCGTATTGGAAATACAGTTAATGAGGCAAGAACGCAAACAGTCGCTTACGCTGCAGACAAGGCAAGTGCGGGAAATTATTCCTACGGTGCATATGATCTTAAGGCAGGGACCTATACGCTTACATTTAATGTCCCGACTGCCAAGAGTTATTGGTTGCTTATCTACAGCCTTACTCTCACGGCAGGAGAAGATGCAAAGGTCACACCATTTATAAAGGAATATACTGCTCCTGCAGCGGAAATCGCAGCACAGAACGAAACTACAACTATGTCTGTTATTCCGGCTACAGTTCTTTCTGATACTACAGCGGCAGAAGGTGTTTCTGTTTCATATTCTTCAAGCAACGACAAAATTGCAAAAGTAGACACAAACGGTAATATCACAGGCGTTGCAGACGGAACTGCGACAATCACAGCAACGGTTTCTGCAACAAACTGTGATAATGTTGTAACAAAAACTGCGACAGTTAAGGTTGGTACAGGGGTATACCTTGATCCGAACGCAGTAACGGTAAAGTATGATTTCGTAGGTCCTTTTAGTGGGTTAAGTAATGCAACTAATAATTTATCGAGCTATACCGGCAAAAGAGATATAGCTACAGAAGGAGCTTTTTGGAAAGAAAATAAGTTTGTTCCTTTTACTTCTGGCAATTACAGAGGATTGGATGATACAATCGCTATAAAAGAAGGTGCGGTGGAATTTCAAATCAACGTTCCGGCAGATGGTATATATAACGCTGTTGTGAATGCGCGTTGGAATACAAATGTAGCCGAAAAAAATCAAAATGATTTGGAAATCACAATTAAAGACAGCACCGGCACTGCGATTAAAGAAGCAGTAACGCAAACGATTGCTTACGCTGCAGACAAGGCAAATGCGGGAGAATATTCCTACGGTACATATGATCTTAAGGCAGGAACCTATACGCTTAGATTTGAAGTCCCGACTGGCAAATCTTATTGGTTGATTATCTATAGTCTCACTCTTACGGCAGGAAGTGGCAATGCAATCATGGGCGGAGAGATAAACCTCCCTGACAAGATTTCCCTTGGTGAAGAAGAAACTGCAGAGGCTGTGGGCTATCTCTCATCGACAGGAGCAGCTGCAAGTTTTACGTATTCAACAGAGGACATAGAGATTGTAGACATTGCGGCAGACGGCAAAATAACTCCTAAAAAATGCGGCACTGCAACGATTACCGCAACCTGTGCCAATGCACTTGAGGGTTATAACACAGTTACAAAGACAATTACCGTTGTACCGGAAGAGGTTCCGACGGTTTCGCTCTGGGCCGGTGCAAGCGTTGACGGCGCGGATGTAACCGTAACGGTAAATGGAGATTCAAGAGAGGATAAAAAACTCCTTTCAGAGGCTCGCGGTGTAGATGTTACCGTAACTGCACCGGAAAAAGACGGATATCTTTTTGTCGGTTGGTTCCGCGGAAGCAAGGATACCGGACGCTTTGTTTGGGCAGACAGCGAATATAGCTTCAAGGCAATGACTCATACTATGCTCACCGCGGTATATGAAGAAGCTCAGAAAAAAGCATATTATAATTTCAACGGAGAATTTTTGGGAACAGTGGAGCCTTCATCCAAACCGACAATGCTTGGATATAATTTTGACGGTTGGAACGAAACTGTATATAACAACCTTACTCGTTTTGTTGCAAAGTATTTAAAGAATAAAGAAAGCGCCTTTGATGTTGAAGTTCAGAAAGGCGTAACAGTAGTAATGGATGAAGATGATTACTATTACGACACAAAGGTAACGCTTACATCAGGTAATGACGCAACATGGCTTCGTAATGGTAAGCCGGTTGCATACGGAACAACATATACCTTCTATGTATGGGGTGATGTAACGATAACAACCGATTCAACAGCTGATACTGCACCAAAGGTAATACTTGACAGTTCAAAATCAGGCGCATATATGATAGAATATGATGCAGGGGATAAAACGATTGTAGAAAAGGGCATTATATTTGGAACAGATACTGATATTACAATTGACTCTTGTGAAGAAAAAATGAATTCACAGCGCAGTGAAGCTCACGGTCAGTTCTGTGCAAGCTCGAATTACTCTGTGGCGCGCGGATATATCATCTACGAAGACGGCAATGAATACCGCGTTATCTACTCCGATTGATAAGTAACTGTTTGCGGGGCGCAGAGAAATATCTCAGCGCTCCGCAGTTTTTACTGAAGATCATGGAGTAAAGTGAAAAAGGAGGTAAATATGAAGAGAATAATATCTGTTTTTCTTGCGGTATCAATGCTGATATCGATTCTCCCTGCGGTTTCCATTGCTTCGGCAGGGGATGCACAGGCAATAACGTATAATTTCCAGATATTGCCGTCAACCATTGCAGATGCAGATGGCGCTTGCTCATATTATACATACACAACAACAGACAATACGTTTCAGTATGCAAAACAGAACGCAAAGCATCGTAAGTATAATGGAACATTCCGTTTCCAGCGAAAGGATGTATCAACTGTAGGAGAATGGATTGCATTCTACATTCAGGTACCCGGAAGCGGATACTATGATATTGCTCTCGACTGGGCTATGGTAAGTGGCTCAACAAAAACCGAGATGCATATATTCAAGCTAACTGAAGGGACAGATGTTGCTACTGCCTGCAATGCGCTGACAAGTGTCGGAGCAATCGGATATGTTACTGCAAGTGGCGCAAAGACGCGAGCGAGTGAGCAGGTAAACAAAAACGGCTCCGTATATCTTGAAAAAGGTCAGAATGTTCTTGCTTTCCGTCTTGCAGAGGCTAATTGCGGCTGGCAGGCGATTTATTCGCTTACCCTTGCCCCTCAGAAGCTTCTTCCGGTCATAGCAAATTACACCGCTCCGGCAACAGAGCTTGAAAGTGGCAACACAACCGATATGGTGATTGAAGTATCGGATAAGCTTTCGGATGGAGAAACAGAAGCCGGCGATATAACTATTGAATATAAAACGAATGATAAAAATATCGCAGATGTTGATGCATCGGGTAAGATTACCGCTATTGGTGCAGGTGAAGCAGAAATCACCGCAACAATTTCTGCGGCAAATTGCGACAATACTATTTCAAAGACTGCGAAGGTGAAGGTTGTAAAGAGCGAATATCCCGCAACCGATAATGTTACTTTAAAGTATAATTTCAACATCCTGCCACTTGAGGTAGCAGATAAGGAGAACAATGTTCTCGGAAATTATACAAAAGAGCTTTCGCACGATATGTTCTACTATGTAAATCAGACAGCAAAGCACAGAAAGTATGCAAATGCCTTCCGTATGACGAGAAGAAATACGGGAGTTGTCGGCGAATGGGTTGCATTTAAAATCAACGTACCGATAAGCGGCGATTATAATGTTGAGCTTGATTGGCAGGCGGTAACCGCTCCGACTAATACTGAGGTTCATATCTTCAAGGCCCCCGATGGAATGAACCTTACAGATGCTTGCAATGCGAGAGCAAGCGAGGATGCAATCGGTTCTGTTATCGAAACAGCACCGACAGGAAGAAAGGTAGACAGGATAAGCAGTGAGCCGATTCCTCTCACTACCGGCGAATATATCTTACTTCTTCGATTTGCGGAAGAAAATTGCCAGTGGACCGCAATATATGCTCTAAATCTTATCGAAGGAACGGGTGAGAATAAGCTCCTTATAGATACAGAGATAAAAGATTTTGAAAACGGCAAGGTGAATCTCGACATCCTTATGTCGGATTGGAGCCTTCTCGATGCAGCAGACGCAACCGTTACATATGAAAGCGGGAATGAAAATGTTGTGAGAGTTGATGCCGAGGGCAATATAGAAGAAGTCGCACCCGGCACAACAGATATAACGGTAACCGTTGAATATGGCGGCGCAACAAGAATCGCGAAGAAGGAGTATTACATCTCCGATGGCGGTATAAATGTTCAGTATAATCTTGCAAAGGCACTTTCAACACTTTCGGCAACATCGCCTCTTGCAAATATCAATTATGATATAACAAACTGCTTCTTCAAGGTAAGAGAGAGCAGTGTTGCTTCTCCCGACGGAACTGCTTTAAGCTATAGCAACGGATATATTAAGCTCGGCGCAGGAAACTATGTTTCCTTTGAGGTCGAAGTTCCAAAGGATGCAACCTATCGTCTGAATGCAAATTACCCGAAGATGAACGATGGCGGAAGCGTTGATGTTTATATAAATGATGCAGATACCTATAATTCCTCAAGCCTCGGAGAAAAGGCAGGAAGCTTTGATTGCAAGAATACTTCCGGCAGCAATACAACTGTAACCGGAAATGTTGAACTTCTTGAATGTAAGAAGTATGTCATTACCTTTGTACCGAACGGTGGTTTCGGATATATAGGCTCGTTTACGCTTGTATCCGGCGATACAAAAGGAACTGTCCTTATGTCTGTCGGTATGGAGGATATAGTCGGCTCGCAACCGAAGATTTACGGAATTATGTCCGATGGTAGCCGTACAGATGATATTTCGAGGCTTTCCGTAACATATTCAATCTCAGATGAAGATGTTGCGAAGATCGATACATCGACAGGTGCAATCACCGATGTTTCAAGCGGCGAGCTTGAGGTAACGGCAACTGCAACCATCGGCACTCGTACAGTTTATGCGAAAAAGCCGTATCTTGCGCTTAAGAGCGCAAGAGGGACTTCCTATTATGTCGATTTCGGCGCAAAGCTTTCTGACTGCGGAATCGGAGGAGGATCGGGAAAATCCTTTACACTTGTTAATTTTGATAAGACAAACGGGATATATCGTTTCTTCGGCGGAAGCGGCGATACAGAGAATGATTCCTTCAGAAGAGCAAGACCGGGAAATGTAGCTATCCGCCATGGTCAGTATATATCCTTTGAGGTTCTCTTCCCGGAAGCAGGTGTATATGATATGGAAATGTGGAATGCGGCGACGGATTTCGCAGGTGATATCAATGTATATTTGTCAAAGAATGGGTCATCTCTCAAAGCAGAGGATAAAGTCGGTGAATATAACTGCTATGATGCAGCAATCGCATATAACCCGAGCTACTTCAAGGATATAGTTACGGAGCCGAATATTGTTAAGAACTTCCGTATCAAGGAGCCGGGATATTATATCATAACCTTTGAATCCGATTGCTCCTCTCTTAAAGAACACAGCTCAAACTGGGAATATGCTTATGGCTCCGTCGGTTCGTTCCGATTGATAAGCGGCGAGGATTCTGTTCTTATCGGTGCATTCCCGGCGGATAACCGCGAAGAGAGCGAATATATTTTGCTTTATCCCGATGAAAAGGTTATCGAATATACAGATCCGAATGTTCCGGGACAGACAAAACTCAATGTTGCAATTAAAAAGCTTAATGGAGAAGCCTCTGACAAGGTGTTCGACAGCATTTCCTACAGCTCTGCAGATTCTGCTATTGCAGAAATTGCAGCAGACGGTACGATAACAGCGATTACTGACGGTGATGTTGATGTAAGTGCTTCTGCAACATATGGCGGAAAGGTATATTCAGGAACGATAAGTGTTAATGCGTATGACGATACGGGTATTGAGTCTGCCACGATTGAAGTGCCTTCGGAAATCTACGTAAGAGAAACAAAGAAGGCTCAGCTTATCGCATTCATGAAAAGCGGCAATAAGGTAAGAGTTCCATGGAATAACCCTGTTGTCTTCTCGGAACTTGGCGGGCTTCTGAAGGTCGCAGAGGATGGAACAATAACGGGAGCGGCTCCCGGTGATGCAGTATTGCGGGCTGAGGCTTTCTTCCGTGGTGATGAGATTGATGTTACCGCGGATATAAAGGTAACACTCGATCAGAGCAAGAGCGAGCCTTCATACTACACATATGAAAAACGCAAAATTGCAAAGGAAAATATTCAGAAATATTCCTGGGCAAAATCGGCAAGAAATACCGCAGTAGAAGCGGCGGATGCATATGTAACAAACTATGCAGTACTTTATGATCGTATTCCGCGCGAAGGTATTCCGCGTGCCCGCCAGGTAACTCATTCTGACGATTCGGAATATTATAAATACTGCCGCTATTGCGGAGGCGACGTTGAAGGCTCAACAAGCGGCGGTTACGGCGGATGGGCATATAATCCGATTAATCGCCCATGGAAGATACAGTGTACGATATGTAAGCGCCTATTCCCATCTAATGACTTTGCAACGCTTTATCAGTATGGTCTTGATGAAAACGGCATTTATGATGCAGACCGCGCAAAAGCGGTTAATGCAGAAAAGGTTGCATCCGGTGAGGGTAAGAATGCTTACATCAACGAGCTGTATCCCGAAATCGGAGAACAGGTTCTTCCAGAATATGGCGGAGAACCCGGAGTTAATGTAACTCTCAACAACGGTCGAGGTCTTCGTCCCGGTGAAACAGTTGAAGGTTGGGGCGTTGACGACGGTTGGGGATACCGTCCAGTTGATGAAAACGGCAATAACTACAGAATCGCAACCGGCGATATAGAAATAACCTGCTATATTGCAAACTATATGATGAAGCTTACAAATAATTTAAGCGGCATTGTATATAATCTTGCAATGGCATATGTTTATACCGACGATGAGCGATACGGAAGGGCAGGGGCTATTCTTCTTGACAGGATAGCAGATCTTCTTCCGGAATATGATTTGCAGTATCAGTATAAAAAAGATGGCACAAGAATCAATAATAATGCCTCAGGTTATTTCACAAACCAGATAACTGATGTTGAGTCGTTTTCATCATTCGTTCTTGCAACCGATGCACTATTCCCGATGAAGGATGACACGCAGGTAATAAGCTTCCTTTCCTCAAAGGCAGCGGAGCTCGGGCTTGAAAACAAGAAGGAAACAGGAGATGATATCTGGAGAAACTGGAAACACGGTGTTATCCTTGAATGCTTCGAAGGTATAAAGACTCACCGACTTTTCGGAAACTTCGGTATGCCACAACGTCTTGCAGCCTCCTGCGCAGTTGCACTCAACGAAGAACCCGAAAGCTCAGAGATGGTTAAATGGATTTATGCTGCAGGAGATCTTGATTCAGCAAGACCTCAGGGCGGTAATGTTCTTCCTCAGCTTATTGATGAGGTAAGCCGTGATGGATTGGGAACAGAAAGCGGAGATAACTATAATGCATATTGGTACACGAGACTTTTTGAGATAAGTGAATACCTTGAGGCTTATAAAGGTGATGAAAATTATAATCTTTGGGAACATCCGAAATTTGCAAAGATGTTCACGGGCTTCAAAAAGAAGATACTTGTAAATAATCAGCTCGCACAGATAGGTGATAGCTCAAGCCCTGCAATGACAGGTATGTCCGGAGATCTGAATGCATTCCTTTATGCATTCCAGAACTATAAAGATACTGACTTCGGCGCCGAAATTGCACAGTATATCTATCAGAAAAACAAATACAATCTCAGCGATCTTCATTATAGTATACTTACAAAGAATCCCGAAAGTCTCCAGTCGGAAATCAAAAAAATTGTTACTGATAACCCTGAACAGAAGAACGAAATGTTGGCAGGCTATGGCTTTGCGATCCTTCGCGACGGCGGAAACTATTTATCCGCATCTGCAGCAGACCAGAAAAACACTTTGCGCGATGCATGGCTTTATTTTGGCGCAGCAAAGAGTCATTCGCATCAGGATAACTTAAACCTCGGTCTTGAGGCGTTTGGTCTCAACATCGCTCCGGATAACGGATACCCAGAGCGAACAGGCAAGGATGCAAACCGTTATCAGTGGCATAATGCAACGATTTCGCATAATACCGTAACCATAAACGAAAAGAATTCGATAAAGGGAACAATTAATAACGGTGTTCCGCTCCATTTCGATGATACCAAGCAGGTTAAGCTTATTGATGTTGATGCAAGTTGCTCATATAATGAAGCGGAAAATTATCGCAGAACCCTCGTTATGGTAAAGGTTGATGACGAAAATTCCTATACATTGGATTTCTTCCGTATAACAGGCGGAGATGTTCATACCTATAGCTTCCATTCTCAAGCTGAAAATGCTGTTGCTGTAAGCGGTCTTGATAATATGATAGAGCAGAAGGATGAAAACGGCAACTGGGTTGGTACCTTCGTTTCAGGTGTTGGTCAGGACGGTCAGGAATATGTTGGCGTTGATGTACCGTATCAGGATCTTAAAGGAAACTGGAAAGATGCAAACGGCAACCCATATCTCTTAAAAATGCCCGGTCAAGATCCTCACACTCAGGATTTATGGGATTATGAAACATATTTCCCGCGCGGATACAGCTGGATGAGCAAGGTTCGTCGCGACAGAGCGCCGAGTTCGGAATTCGCAGTTGAATTTGATGTTGTGGATTACCGCGATGCAGTTTTGAATGGTGACGGAATCCGTCTGCGACTCACTCAGCTTAACAGTTTCACTCCGAGCGAGGTTGCAATAGTCGGCGGACCCACTCCGAGAAAGGATTCCAGCGATGTTCTTCCCGAAACCTTCGATTATCTCCTTGTTCAGAATAAGGGGAACAATATCGATAGCCTTTATGCAACGGTATTTGAACCTTATCGCAATAACCGCTATATTGAGAGCATTGAAAAATGCGCAGTTGAAGGAATTTCTGATAATGATCCATCTGTTCGCGCAATAAAGGTAACTCATGTTGGAGGAAAGAGAATAGATTATATCGTCTATTCTGAGGATAACGAAAGAACACTCAGAATTGACAATCTCTTTGATTTCCGCGGCTTTATCGGATATTATTCGATAAACGACAAGGGAGAGATACTCAGCAGATATGTGAACGACGGCGATCTTATCGGAGAAAAAACCGATGAGGTAAGCGCATATACAGGAATGGTTGCAGGTTTTGACGGAGAAACCGAATTCGGCGATTTCGAAAACTTCATCGATATCAAGGTAACCAATACTGCAGTTGATGAAAAGGCACTTTCCAATATAGTTGGAAGATGGATATTCATCGAAAACGACGGCGTTGAGAATGCAGCCTATGAAATTCTCGGTGCAGAGAAGCTTTCGGAGGATACCGTTCGTCTTGATACAGGTAATGTAACAAACATCAGAAGCTATGTTGATGCGTATAAGCCAGAGGAAGGGTACATCTACAACATGTCGATAGGTGATAACTTTAGAATTCCCGTATCGGAAAGTGATGATTCGTCACCGATATTTGATGTGGTCAATAACGCGGCAACAAGTGCAGGAAGCACAGTGACAGTAGAAGTTAATGCAGAAAGCCCACTTGATGGAAAAACGATAACGTATATCGAAGAAACACTTCCAAGAGGTGCAAGCTTCAATTCGGAAACCGGAGTTGTGACGTGGAAACCGGATGACAGCCAGGTTGGTGAAAACCACGTAGCAATAACCGCGCGCGACAGTGACGGCAGAGAGGCAACAACCCACTTTAATATAACGGTTTATGGACGCACAACAGGAAGTAAGAACGAATCCACAGAAGCTCCTTCAACAGGAAGCACCGACACCTCTGCAGGTGGTGGGGGAGGCGGTGGAGGAACCGCACCGACCGACAAACCTGCAACAAATGCTGACGAGACCGACGATGCGGGGGTCGCTGATAATACTGAGACCGAAGTCGAAAACGCACCGGATGCATCCGGTGAAACGGATACTATCCGTTTCACAGACCTCGAAAGCTATGCCTGGGCAGAGAATGCAATAAATGCTCTTGCAGTAGATGGAGTAATAAAGGGCACGACTGCAAGTACGTTCTCTCCTGCTGCGAACATCACCCGTGCAGACTTTGCGCTGCTGCTTGTTCGCGCATTTAACCTTACATCTAATAATACAGAGAACTTTGCAGATGTCAACGCGTCTGACTATTTCGCAACCGAGCTTGCAATAGCAAGAAATACAGGAATCGTAGGTGGCATAGGTGACAACAAATATGCTCCGCGAAATTCCATCACCCGTCAGGATATGATGGTAATAGTCTGCCGCGCACTTAAGGCTATTGGCATCGAACTTGAAGCCCGTGAGGTAGAATACCCGGATATTGCAGATGTTTCCGACTATGCAAAGGATGCCGTAAAGGCACTTATAACCGCAGGTCTTGTCAACGGCAAGAACGGGTTTATCGCTCCCGCTGATCATACAACCCGAGCTGAGGTTGCGGTCCTCATCAAGAGAATTTTGGATTATGTAAAATAATCTACACAAAAACCAGGGGCTTCCTCACTTTTTTAGTGAGGAAGCCCCTAAGCTTGTAGGTGCTTAAATCTCGATACCCCTTGTAGGGATTAAACCTGTATTAGCCACTTCCATGACTGTGCAAACCACCAGTTTACTGCCAGTTATGGTTTTATGCACTTTTTATGAAATATGAGGACTTATTATTTAACAGCTTCTGCATATGCCTTTGCAAGCTCGGAAAGCTCTGTGAATTTGCCCTCCTGTATCAGTTTTTTATCATATAAGTTAGAACCGATACCCACCCCGCAAAAGCCTCTTTTTATCATCTCGCCGGCATTGCTTACATCAACACCGCCTACGGCGAGAAGCTTTGCATCGGAAAGCGGAGCAGATACTGCCTTTACATACCCTGCGCTGACCTGATCTGCAGGGAAGAGCTTTACGAAATCAGCACCCGCTTTAATTGCGTCTGCAATCTCGGTAGGCGTAAATGCAGCAGGAATTGAAACAAGGCCGAGTTTTTTTGTAAGCTTTATAATTTCTGCATCACAGTTTGGCGAAATAACAAACTTTCCGCCAGCGTTATATGTAAGCATAACTTCTTCGGGAGTTGTGACAGTTCCTGCACCGATGAACATATCCTCACCAAAGGTTTCAACAGCTGATTTTATAAGATTTGCAGTAAATTCCGCAGATTGCTTGCGTGTACGGTCATAGGTAATTTCGGCAAGGCGCACACCGCCGTCATACAATGCTTGCATTGCCGGGATAAAGCTTTGCTTTTCCGGAGCACGTATAATAGCGATAAGCTTTTCTTTTTCTATTGAGGACAATATCCTTGCTCTTTCATCGCGGGCGGAGATGAGCTTATATATCTGAATAAGTCCGGAAAGCACCGCACTGTTCGCTATGTCTTCGTGAAACTCAGTAACATTTTCTTCGCCGAGTAGAAACGCATGTGCCCGACGCAGATTCTTTCTGCCACCGATGTATATTCTCTTACTTCCCGCCAGGCGATGAATAAGCAGAGTGTCCTTCCCAATTACTGCACCATACAGAAAGGATGAGAGATAATCAGTATCTTTTCCATTTTTCATCATCACTCTGATGTGGAAAAGAGCAGCATTGGTGCCATATTTCTTTGCATACTCACTTCCGGCAAAAATGGCGGCTTGGTTTATTTCAAACTCATGTGAAACGTCTCCGGTCAAAACAGAATTGTTTATAATTCCATTTATCAGCTCTCCGCTAAAGGTTGTGTGAAAATCCGTAATTTCACCGGATTTTGAGACGCTTATAATCTTATTATGTGTGCCGGGAAGAACGAGAAGACAATCTTCTTGCAAGTTCATCAGGTTAAGAATTCCCGCAACCTCGGTTTCTTCGCCGCGCATTATATCTGCGAGATTTTCTCCATCCATCTTTTTGAGCCCAGGAACAAAAACAAAGGGAATCTCCGTAATCTCAGGGAAAGCTTTTGATGTTACATTGTCAGCAAGGGTATAAATATCAGCAGGCAAAGGTATATGCGAAATATCGCAAAGTCCGATTTCGCTTCCCGCCATTCCCGAAACCATTATACACTTTAATTCAGAAGCAGAAACGCTACTTTCTGAAAGCAACTCATCAATAAGTGATCTGAGACTGTTAAATAGATATTCTCTGCTGTGACTTTTGGTGCTACCTGCGCCGAAAGCGCCCTTTTTGGCGGAAATAACTTTATCGCCTCTGCACAACCACAATCTTGTGTTAGAGGTTCCCATATCCATTGCTATATACATTATATTCACGTCCTTAGTTGTTTTGAGTTTTTCTGTTTTTTATATATTCTGACGGACAAAGTTCCGTTGCTTTTTAATGACTATTTAACAAACATTTCGTTTAGGTTCGTTAAAGTTTGTCGTACAAGCAAATCTCCACCTTCATGACCAACCTGACCGCTTGAAATAAAGGCGCTATAATGACCGTGAATTTCTGCTTTTCGGGTTGGCAGATATCCTTCGGTACCGTTGGCAAGCTGGACGATAAATGTTTGCTCACAGCAAGCCCTTGCCTTTATTAGATTGCCGTAATCCAGAAAAAGCTCAAAGGGATTTGTGGCAAAAGCTATATTTCCTATCCTGATAATATGAATTTCCGTTTCGAGACAATCCACAGAATCTTGCAACTCGAATCTTTGAAGAATTCCAAAATGAATTTGCAGTTTAGCAATGTCTATGTAGTCGATATTGTCTTTTTTTGTACGGAAATATTCGCGGATTGCTTTTTCTGCTGCCAACTTATCCGAAAGTGTTGCACGGCGGAGCGGAAGAGGCATATTTATAATCCTGTGTTCAAAGGGAACATCGGTTTGAGCGAGGTTAAGTCCATCTTCCAACACCTGAATGATTTCATTTGCGATGCGTCTTCCTGTTAATTTCATACCAGAAAGATCAAACATAGGCGGGTCAGCCTTGCGTTTTGGGGGATTATGGCGCACACAGTTTGGATCGTTGATGTCACTTTCGGGTTCTACCCAACGGATAAGATCAACCGGACACTGATCGCCTGCAGCAGAACATTGAGGCAACAGATATAAATGCTCACCAAAATGATTGCGAAGACGCAATTTAACCTCGCCCCAAAAATCCGGAGAAATAAAATGTCGGTGCTGAACGCACTGAGCAGGACAGGCAATATTTGAAATTATACCTGTAAGTTGCTTGTTTTCATCGAAAACATACAAAAGCTCCATGCCGGAATCGTTTCCGCTTTCGAGTTCGGTAAATACTGCTGTGTTTGTATCTCCCCACATTTGTGCCGTGTTATCGGAATATACAGCTCTTCTGCACATTCCTACAGGTACGCGCCCGAAGGCGTTAGAAAGATAACCAAGAGAACGATTCGCCCATGCCTCTTTTACCACGAAGGAGATTTTATCGACCAAAAGGGCGAAATTTTCCTCATTGGTTGCCACATCCTTGTTATCCGAAACTGCGACCTTTTCTATGTATATTTGTCCGGGAGAGAGGTAATCTCCAATTATTTCTTTATAGTTGTCTATAACGCCTTTTTTGTTAAGCTGTGAGCGCTGGGTACCACCGTAACCATATCCGGTATGTGTGTGAATGGCATTTAAAATTATGTTTTGAGGATTAAACTCGACGTTTTCTGCAATTAATCTCTCTCGCACGGCTAAGAGTAAATTCCACGCAACTCCTTCCAGATCGCAAGAACAAAAAATAACACTGTTCTCACCGGAATCAATGGCGAGAGCTGTAGCAGTAAGAGGTTTCTCAATATATTCGGAAATTCTTTCTGCAAACTGACCGAATAGAGAAACCTTCTTATCTGGGGTTATATCGGTTTCAGCCCATCCTATTTTAAGGTTACTCATATCTTCATTCTCCTATTTTCATTTATGCCTGAGGCCTTAAATCTCCGAGTTTTACGTATCTGGCGGAATCCTTACCGCGCACCTTCGGATTTCCGTTCTGATATTCAAGTGCAAGAACACTTGAGCTGTATCCGAAGTATATATCGCCCAGAACATCAGAAAGACATATATTTACAATCCCGTATTTGCTGTAAAGATCTGCAACGACAATATTATCATTCGGGTCAGCTTCTTCGCCGTAGCATATTTTTACAGACGTTCTTCCTTGCTGAATCTCAGGGCGGTTGCCAGTATCACTGTTGAAATAATTGTATGCCATAAGAATATGATTATCGTAAACAATCATTCTCGGTCTGCACTGTATGCTCTCCTTGAAATATACCGGATCTGTCCAGGATTTGCCGAAATCGTCGGAGCAAACATAGGCTATTGAATCAATATCCTTGTTTGTTCGGTAAACGGCGTGAAGCTTTCCATTTAAAATCTTGTAGTCAAACTCATATTGCGCGGGCCTCGGATAAACAGCGAAGAATTCAAGCGTCGCAAGGTTATCTGCAGAACGGTAGAGAATAACCTCGGAGAGATAACTCGAGACAGCTCCGTAGAGATAGCCGTCTCCGCCGTCAAAAACGGTGTGGCCACCTATAGCAATTTGCTCTGTATGCACATACACGTGTTCGTGGCAATTGTGCTTATCAAGGTATGCGAACTGAACAGATGAGGTGAGCGGAACGAGGTTTCCGTCATCCTGCTTCACCATAACAATGCTTTCTTCACTGAGAGTTTTGGTGATGAAATCAAAATCCTTATAATGAATATAGTGGTCACCTTTCGAACGGCTGTTTTTTGCATACAATGCACGAATTTTGCCGTCACCGAGGCTTATGAGGTTCGGGACATACTCTTCGTTGCCCGCAGAAATTTCGATTGTTTTTGTGTTTGTAGGTTGTGACGCCGGGAAATACGTGAGTGCAATTCTTCCTCTCGATTCTCCGTAGCTTCCGTGATGTCCCGGCATATAAAGGCAGAACATTATTCCGTACTTGGAGTCGAATGCCATATTTATACCGTCAGCGCTTGTTTGCGTAAGTCCGTCGTTTATTTGAATGGAATTTTCCAAATCAAATTTGTTATTCATTTGCAATTTCACTCCTTGTTTGATTTTGCAATATCTGCTGTTATCTTTAAAAATTTATCAATATCATCCGTATCGTGACAGTGGAGAGGGGAAACTCTTATTGCACCGGAAAGTCCGAGTGCTTCGACGATTCTTTTTGAATAGATACTTGTGTTAACTCGCTCATAAACCGTCACTCCGTGCCGCTGATATTCCGCAACTGTTTCGGTGAAATTCATACCGTCGATTCCTATTGCGGCGATAAGGTCGCGGCTTGTTATGTCCTTTGTATCAACATAAACGGTAACACCATCGATATGACGAAGCCCTGGGATATCGTTTGTTCCTTCAAGCATGTGGTACAAAAGCGCGCGCTCATGAAGATGAATCGCTTCCATGCCTTTATTGTACAGCTCTTTTCTTGAAGCATCATCTATAAAATAGTGTCCGATCTCACAGACATAATCTATAATTTCGCGCATCGCGGCAAAGTTTCCGGGTGCACAAGTGCCGAGCTCAAAAACTTTTTGATCTTTTGCAATGAGCTTGTGATGTGGAAGTGCCGCTACTCTGTCGGAAACATAAGCAAATCCGCAACCGCGTACTCCGAAGAATTTATACGGTGCAAAGTTTATTCCGTCAATTTTAAGCTTTTCGACATTCATAATGCAATGTGGTGCATGCTGAACAGCATCGCTTATGATATAAAGTTCAGGCTTTATTGCCCTCGCTCTATTGACAATCTCCTCGATGTTCATTATATTTCCGGAGATGTTTGATGCAGACATAATACTCAAAAGGCAGGTGTTTTCATCAACATATCTCACAACCTCATCCGGATCGATGCCACCGGTCTTCTTGTTTGCCGGAACAACACGCATCTCCTTACCTGCCTTTTTGCAGTAAAACTCAATAGCATCAAATGCTGACGGATGCTCAATGGCTGAAACAACGGCATTTGTTCCCGGAATGTTTTCTACAATAAGCCCAACCATATGAAACATCGTCTGCGAAGCTGTAAGCTCAGTTATGAGAGCACCGCTTTTCGCACCGAACACAATTTCAAGAATCTCACGCGTTTCATCATCTACTAATTCCCGAAGACCGACAGAGCGCTCGTGAATGCGTTCGGGGCAGTCAGGAAACTGTTCATAATATGCCTTTGCCTCAACGCATTTTTTTAGGCGAAGAGAGCCACCGGAGTTGTCGAAGAAAAGTCTTTCGCCGTAGTCAGGATCGACATCGACAAAACAAAACTGTTCCTTTATCTTCTTCTGCAATTCATTGGGGAATAAAAGCCCGTTTGGATAGTTCATAGGTAAGCTCCTTTTCATATGATTTTTATGTCTTCGGGGAAATCCAGATTAATTACATTTTTTCCAGAACCTGAAATTCCCTCTAAAGTGATATTTTCAACCTCGGCGTTGCAGTAAACTGCACTATCGGAGTAAGTGGATGTAACATTTTTTACATATATATCGTGAATGTCTCCTTTTTTATATCCGCCTCCGTAACTTGTGTATATTTTTACGGTTGCTTCTCTATGAGGGCTTTCGATATTCATCGGATTTTCTCTTATATTTTCTATCTTGATGTTATATACTTTGCATCCTCTTGCAGCCAGACAAATTACCCCATGGTGTTTACCACCGGTGTTGACATTTCTTATTGTTATATTGGAGATATCTTTTTCACTTTCACTTCGCTCGGAAAGATATCTTGTCGGCTCCATAGGGTAAAGATAATATTCACCCGGATAAATACTGCTAGGCATAGGAAGTTCAATTCTTCCTTTTGAAAGCGCAGAGCAGGCTACCGTATCATCCCCTGTGTATCCGCTTATGTTTTCAACTAAGCAGTTGTGGCAACCCGAGCGGAAGTCAATACCGTCACCGTTTTTTACATCTGTATCAAAACAGATATCGTGAATATATCCGTTTGTGCAAATATCAAAAGACATTGTCCAACAACGCGCGTTTTCAAAAGATAATCCGCCTACCTCAAAACCGTCGCATTTTGAAAGTGAAATTGTAAGTGTGCGCCAGCCCCAGAAATCACCGAGCGGCTCCTCTTCCTTTTTTGTCATATAGTTAAAAAAAAGCGGGTTCTTTTTCGGTCCGTGTATTTTCGCACCATTTTTTCCGAGGATTTTTATATTCTTAATTGACTTTACTTTAAGAGGAAGTCCATACGGATCGTTTCCGGAAAGAACAAGGTTGTCGCCACGGAAAACATTATCAAATGTAAAATTCGCTTGACTAATTGTGCAACCGTCGATAAGAATGGTTGTTTCTGAAGGAATCAAAACCGCATGAGAGATACAGTAATCTTTTCCTGAAAAAATGATAGTTGCCGGACCAGGGAAAGTGGCTCGTTCTTTAAGACAATCTGTAATTGCTTCATCATCATTTTTTTGTGATAAATAATCCAAAACATAAAAAGTTTTATTCAAGCATACCGCTCCAATCTGAAGTTCTTTAAAAATATTTTATCACCTGCACGCCATGTTCTCAATCTGATTTTGTCATAATCGGGCAAGAATAAAGGCTTTTGGTTATCCCGGAAACAATATTTACGCCTTCGGAATAAATTGCTTAATTGTTTCGGAAAGGACCGAACAATCATAAGTCTTAAGTAAATGATGAGGGAGGTCGGTATGAGGAAAACAGAATACACCGGAAACGGTGGCTTCCTGCAAAGGGATAGTGTGGAACACGAAGAGTATGCAGAAGCGTACAGTATCGAAACAAAAATCCCCGCAACGGAAATTACTTCTGTTGCGAGGATTTTTGTTATATAATAATGAAAGGCAGGCAGTTTTGTTCGTAACGAGTATCAGCTTTTATGAAGCGGCTGTTCCGTACATGGCAAGCGTGAATTTTTCAAGAGCCTCATGGCGTATGCGGTAAAGAGACCGCTCAGAACAGCCCAACTCATCTGAAATAACCGTTATCGGTTTGTGATTGTTGTCTATATAGAATTTGTCAAGAGTATCCCGTTCAAGCTCGGTAAGGGACTCAAGCGCACGTTCGACAAGCGTGGTTACGCTTTCTGCTGACGAGATGTTTTGCCGAAGCCTGTCAGCCTCTTTGGCGGCATCAATAAACTCCTGATTTTTTTGTGTTCTGTGCTTTTTGCTCATATGGAGCAAGGGCTTTATTGCAGAATCTATATTTGCAAGACGTTCTTTTGAATTGATTATGCCGAGCTTCATAAATTTATAGTGGCGCAGGTCTTCAATTGCGCGCATTTTCCAGTTCATCATATGCCTCCGTTCCTTTCCACTGCACAAAGCGCAATGTTTTGTTATCATAATATCCAAGCTCGCCGCGTTTTTTAAGCTGTAAAAGAACCTTCAGTGCAATTGCGGGTGAAACCGACTTGAGCGTTGCAATTTGAAGGGCAAGCTCTTCAATGCTTTGTTCAAAATTATCCTTGATGCACATAGATATAAGCGCAAAGGTACGATTGCCGGCGGGGTTGTGAAAGTCCAGTGCCCAGACCGGAGAGGGTGCTTTTTTGCATCTTCCGCGTCGTTTTTTTGGTGCTGCAGGTGCTTCTCTCTGATTAAGCGCCAGAATATTATCAATCATTGTGTCAAGTTCGTAAGTGTCATTCATCAATTGTTTTCTCCCATATTTCGTAATACCGGATACAGTAAACACAACCTACCGTATCCCCGTCCTTGTCCTCTGCAAGCGTATCTCCTCCGTCAAGCTGCGCACCGCAGACAGGGCAGAAAAACGCGGGCAGAATTTTCTTATCCGGCGCCCGTTCGGGGAAGTATCCCGGATACACGTTCAATGCTTTTATCCTGGTAT
>SVLF01000093.1 GCA_015068085.1 Oscillospiraceae bacterium | reverse complement strand
TACTTCGTAAATTGTGAAATAGAAAGCTTTCGCTTTCTGTGAAATGAAATTTGCCTTTTCATATTGCGCAGCAATATTTCATACACGAAGTGTATTTCATAGCGAAGCTATTTCACTTGCCAAAGGCAAATTTCATTGAAAAAGCGACTTGTCGAAACAAGTCGCTTTTTCTGGCTGCCGGACTAGGATTTGAACCCAGACAAACAGAGTCAGAGTCTGTCGTGCTACCCTTACACAATCCGGCAACGAACTCTTATATTATACAGAATATTTTTCCAAATGTCAAGAACTTTTTTTGAAAAATCCAATTTTTTTATTCCGGCACGGCGGCTCAATAATATTGTCGACTAAAATGAGGTCCTCTCCTATCCTTTTTATCGACTCCCAAGGTATAATTATATCGCTACAGTCCGAAAAAAAAGATGCAAACTTTGACGTATGAATAATGAGTGAAACTATCCGCCCGCAAGCGATATCAACCTCTACGTCATTCACATAGCCGTAACGGGTACCGTCACATACGTTTATTACCTCCTTACAGCTGAGTTCCGTTATTCTGCTTTTCATATTTTCTACGCCCTTTCTATATTATAGTATATACAGTAACTTTCTATACATTTTTTCTTGTATGAATAAAAAAATTGTGGTATACTATATAATGATATGTTTTATGCACGGAGGTGTTTACCTTGAATATTCAGAATAATTCTGACAACGAAAAGAGAAAAAAAAGCGCTTTCTTTTCTTCCGGAAAATGGTTTGCCATACGTACCGCTCTTCATATCTGTGCGTGTACCTTCGGTATATGCATACTCGTTTTCATAGGGTATATGCTTTCACTTGACTCTCATGTCGACATTGAGGTTGAGGCAATGAAGCTGAATTATTCCTCGATAGTCTACTACATTGACGAAGACGGCAATGAGCAGGAGTTTGAACGTCTTTACGATTCACAGAACCGTACATGGGTAAATCTCGAAGATATGCCTACATATTTAAAAGACGCGGCTATTGCTATCGAAGACCACCGTTTTGAAAAACATCACGGTGTTGACTGGACGCGCACATTGTCTGCAAGTGCAAATATGTTCTTTAAATTCAAAAGCGATTACGGCGCATCAACGATAACACAGCAGCTTGTAAAAAACCTTACAGGTGACAATCAGGATTCAGTCAAGCGTAAGCTTCAGGAAATTATGCGCGCGCTATATCTCGAACGTCATTACGATAAAGATACAATTATTGAAATGTATCTTAACACTATATATCTCGGTGAGGGTTGCTACGGCGTCGGCACTGCGGCTCAAGCATACTACGGGAAGGATGTTTCTGAACTTACCATTGCAGAATGTGCAGCTATGGTGGGAATAACAAACCTCCCTACCTACTATAATCCGTATATCAATCCGGAAAATAACAAAACACGGCGTGTTAACATCTTAAACAGAATGCAGGAGCTTCGCATGATTTCCGAAGAGGAATGCGAAAGTGCAAAAAATGAAAATATAGTTTTCAACACAGAGCGGCGCAACAACACATCAACACACGTTCAATCATATTTTGTTGACCATATAATCGAAGAACTCATTGACGATTTGGTAGAAAAATACGGTTACTCAGAAAATGTGGCGCTGCGTACCATTTATTCCGGCGGTCTTAAAATATATGCAACGGTTAACCCGAAAATACAGACTGCAATGGATAAAATTTTTGAGGATCCGAACAAATTCCCAAGCTATAGCGGAAAAGTCCAGCCTGAATGTGCCATGATTTTGCTTGATCCGGAAAACGGAGACATCCTTGCAATGCGCGGCGGCCGCGGCAAAAAAGCCGGCGCACGTGTTCTCAATCGCGCGACGCAGTCAAAACGTCCTCCCGGTTCTTCTATTAAGCCCATTGCAGTATATGCACCTGCAATAGAATACGGACTTATCACTCCTTTTTCCGTTGAAGATGATGCCCCTATAAGGCTTTTAAACGGTTCTGCCTATCCTAAAAACGAAACAAGAACATATTCAGGCAGAACAACAATCAACGAGGCTGTAAAGCAATCTATAAACACAGTTTCAATGCGGACACTTGAAAAGCTTTCGATTGACCGTTCGTACAACTTCCTGACAGCAAACCTTGGAGTTACTTCCCTTTCCAAAACTGGAGATAAAAACCTCGCTCCCCTATCTCTCGGTCAGCTTACAAACGGCATAACTGTTCTTGAGATGGCTGCAGCATATGCCCCTTTCGCAAACGGCGGAACCTATTACGAACCGAGAGCCTATACAAAAGTTCTTGACGCAAGCGGTGATGTTATTCTTGAAAAGGAAGGAAAGCCCACAAAGGCAATGAGCGAAAAGACAGCAGCTTACATGAGCTATATGCTCCAAAATGTTGTTACCGGCGGAACCGGAACTTACGCACAGCTTAAAAACGGCGTTCCTGCCGCAGCGAAAACCGGTACATCGAACAACGATGAAGACCGTTGGTTTGTAGGCTACACACCTTATTATGTCGGGGCGGTCTGGTTTGGTTATGACACCCCGAAGTATATTTCCAAATCGCTTTCTCCCGCGCTTACGACATGGGAGAACGTTATGAATGAAATACACAAGGGGCTTCCGGCGAAAAACTTCCGGAAGAACGATGACTTTAAATACGTAAACGTTTGTTCGGTGAGCGGAAATCTCGCAACGGAAACATGCAAGCTCGACCCGCGCGGCAGCCGAATTGTTGCCGGATATTTCCACAAGGATGATGTTCCGAAAAAAGCGTGTGACGCACATATCCTTGTCGACATTGATACCACAACAAATATGCTTGCATCGGAATTTTGTCCTTCCGAAACCAGAAAAACCGTAGCGTTTATGAACATCCAGCGTACTTTCCCCATAACGGGAATAATTGTTCCGGATGAACAGTATGTATTCCATGAAAATGAACCGCCAAGCGGTCAGTTCTATTTCTCGAGCGGCGCCGAAAAACCTATGAATTCGGTTTGCCCGGCACATACTTATGCCCCGCCTGTGATTGATGTTCCTGAAAACGACAATGATACTCCCAATAACGTTGAAAATCCGGAAGGCGGAGAGATATCGCCAGACGAGCAAGAAAACACCGGAACATCCGACGAAGGTTCTGATGTCGATAATCCCACAGACAACAACACGTTTGCTCCTGAAAACGAGCAGCAATCACAGACAGAATAAAAACGGAGTTACACTACTATAATATGGATAGATTTAATTTTTGCGTACCTACGCTTTTCGGACTTGAAGGAATAGCCTCAAAAGAACTCACAAAGCTTGGACTTTCCGATGTCCGTGCTGAAAACGGAAGGGTTACCTTCAACGGAACACTGCAGGATATGGCTCTTGCAAATATCTGGTTGCGTACAGGAGAACGTGTTCTTCTTACATTAGGTTCTTTCCGCGCTACTACCTTCACTGAGCTTTTTGAAGGTGTGAAAGCGCTTCCGTGGGAACTTTTTATTCCAAAAGCCGGCGCTTTTCCTGTAAAGGGACACAGCCTTAAATCAACGCTTTTCTCTGTTCCCGATTGCCAGAGCATAATAAAAAAAGCAGTTGTTGAGCGTCTCCGGCAAAAATATTCACTTTCCTGGTTTGAAGAAACCGGAAGTAAGTATCAGATACAGTTTTCAATAATGAATGATACAGCAACGTTATATCTTGATACAACAGGTGCCGGACTTCACAAGCGCGGATACCGCGCTGTTGCCGGTGCTGCACCTCTCCGCGAGACTCTTGCCGCGGCAATGGTTCAGCTTTCAAAATACCGTGGACGCGAGTTCTTCTGCGACCCATTCTGCGGTTCCGGAACCATACTTATAGAAGCGGCAATGATTGCCGAAAACCGCGCTCCCGGTCTTTTGCGTCGCTTTTCGGCAGAAAACTGGGAAATCTCACCACGCGAACATTGGCACTCTCTTCGTGAGAGTGCGAAAAGCAAAATGTTTTCACGCGATTTTGAGCTTTGGGGCGGTGATATTGATGAAGCTGCCGTTTCCCTTGCAAAATCTAATGCAAAAAAAGCCGGTGTTGATAAATTTATAACCTTTGAAACATCTGATGCGCGCAACTTTAAACCAAGACATAATAATGGAATACTCGTTTCCAATCCGCCATATGGTGAGCGTCTTCTGGAACAGCGTGATGCAGAGCGCATTTACAAAGATTTTGGTAATGCTATGAAAGCTTTCCCTGATTTCTCTTCTTATGTAATTACTTCTCATCCCGAATTTGAACATTTCTATGGTAAAAAAGCAGTAAAACGTCGTAAATTGTACAATGGTATGATAAAATGCGAATTTTACATGTACTTTTAAATTTTAACTTTTTGTAAAACAAGCGTTTTTACGCGATATCGAAAGATTTACGCAGTGCGAAGGAGATTACGTGAGCTATTTCGATATATTCACGTTTTTTCGCTTTTTTTGCCAATTTTTAAAAGATTGGCAACTTGCGGAAATTCACAGGTTGTTCTATTATATCATTATAAGAATTAGCACTCACATTCAAAGAGTGCTAAATATATGAGCAAACTATTTAAGGAGGACATAATAATGAAACTCAAACCACTTGCAGATCGGGTAGTTCTCAAAATGGTAGAAGCCGAAGAGACTACAAAGAGCGGCATCATCCTTACAGCTGCAGCTCAGGAGAAGCCCCAGGTTGCTGAGGTACTTGCAGTCGGCCCCGGCGGCAACGTTGACGGCAAAGATGTTGTTATGCACGTCAAGGTTGGTGACAAGGTCATTACAAGCAAGTATTCCGGTACAGAAGTCAAGATTGACGGTGAGGAGCTTATCATAGTCCGTCAGAATGACATTTTGGCTGTTGTCGAATAATTATTTGCTTATTTTAATTATTTTATAGTAAAGGTAGGATTTAAAATGTCTAAAGAAATTCTTTTTTCAGAAGATGCACGCCACGCTTTAGAGCGTGGTATCAATAAGCTTGCAGACACCGTTAAGGTTACACTCGGACCGAAGGGACGCAACGTTGTTCTCGACAAAAAGTTCGGCGCTCCGCTTATCACAAACGACGGTGTTACAATTGCAAAGGAAATCGAACTTGACGACCCGTTTGAAAACATGGGTGCCCAGCTCGTTAAGGAAGTCTCCACAAAGACTAACGATATTGCAGGTGACGGTACCACAACCGCTACCCTTCTTGCTCAGGCTATCATCCGTGAGGGCATGAAAAACGTCACTGCCGGCGCAAATCCGATGATTATGAGAAACGGTATCAACAAAGCTGTTTCTGCCGCTGTTGAGGCTGTTAAAGCTGCGTCACAGAAGGTTAACGGATATGAGGATATTTCCCGTGTTGCTGCTGTTTCTTCTGCAAATGAAATGATCGGTACTCTTATTGCTGACGCAATGGAAAAGGTATCTGCAGACGGCGTTATCACTGTTGAAGAGTCCAAGACTGCAGAAACCTACAGCGAAATCGTTGAAGGCATGCAGTTTGACCGCGGTTACATTTCTCCGTACATGGTTACAGATACAGATAAGATGGAAGCTGTTATTGATGACGCTTGCGTTCTTATCACAGATAAGAAGATTTCCAACATCCAGGAAATTCTCCCGCTTCTTGAGCAGATTGTTCAGGCAGGTAAAAAACTCGTTATCATCGCTGAGGATATTGAAGGCGAAGCTTTGGCAACACTTCTCGTCAACAAGCTCCGCGGCACCTTCACATGCGTAGGTATCAAGGCTCCGGGCTTTGGCGACAGACGCAAGGAAATGCTTAAAGATATCGCAATTCTCACCGGTGGCCAGGTAGTTTCCGACGAGCTTGGTATGGATCTTAAAGAAACAACCTTCGATATGCTCGGTCATGCACGTCAGATTAAGGTCCAGAAGGAAAATACAATCATTGTTGACGGTGCAGGCGATCCCTCCGAGATCAAAGCCCGCGTAGGTCAGATCCGCGCTCAGATCGAAGCATCCACCTCTGACTTTGACCGCGAAAAGCTTCAGGAGCGCCTTGCAAAGCTTTCCGGCGGCGTAGCAGTCATCAAGGTTGGCGCTGCAACAGAAGTTGAAATGAAGGAAAAGAAGCTCCGCATTGAGGACGCACTCAACGCAACACGCGCTGCTGTCGAAGAAGGCATTGTTGCTGGCGGCGGTACTGTATTTGTAAACGCTATCCCGGCTGTTGAAAAACTCATTTCAAAAACAGAGGGCGACGAGAGAACGGGTGTTCGCATCATTGCGAAGGCACTCGAGGAGCCGGTTCGCCAGATTGCCGCAAACGCAGGTATCGACGGTTCTATCGTTCTCGACAAAATCAAGAACAGCCGCAGAACAGGCTATGGCTTTGATGCACTTTCGAATAAATACTGCGATATGATTAAGGCCGGTATTGTCGATCCGGCTAAGGTTACACGCAGTGCACTTGAAAATGCGGCATCTATCGCTTCTATGGTTCTCACAACCGAGAGCATTGTTGCTGACAAGAAAGAGCCTGTTGCTCCTGCTGCTCCCGCAGGCATGGGCGACGGCGGAATGGGAATGTATTAATTTCTCAGGTACAGTAAATATATTATACCGGCGAAACGCACAAATGGCGTTTCGCCGGTATTTCGTTATATTCCGAATATGACGGCAAGAACAATTATTATGAGCCTCTCTTCATCATCAACATCAAGAAGCAAAAGCAGCAAAAGAACAATCGGCAAAATCCCCATTTTGTCAACATCCAGCCCGCTAAGGAGTTTCTTTAAGTCAAACCGTTCTCGCCGCTCTGTTGTTGAACGAACCTTTTTTTCCTCATGTATCTTTTTCTCGGTCTCCTCTTCATATTCAACCGGACGATACAATTCAGAAAACGCATTCATATCGCTTTGCAGATATTTATTATACATTTTTTTGTCCTCCAGACTTTAAGAACTCCGATAAAACCCCTTTTGCAACACGCGAAAGCTTAACTATGTGTATTGCGCGATCAATATGGAAGCTATCTTCATCTTTAAGGTACGGACGAATTGCGCCAAGCAAGCGAATGCGTCTGTCATCCTCCGCGCTGTAGCTTCCTATCAGCTCCATAATTTTAGAAAGCATAGCCGGGTCCAGACCAAGCAAATCTCCGCCCGGAACGGGAAGCGCCTGAGTCTTCTTTTCCGGTTCTGTTTCTTCTTCACCGCCAAGCATCTTTACGATATCCATGATTTTTCCCATGCTTTCCGGCGAAGACATCACACTCTGAATTATGTTTTCAAGCTCTGCCACAGAACGCTTTCCCCTTTCTTCCTATTTTCCGGTACTGTTCATTAGTTCGTTTAAAAGAGTCTTCCCCTCTTCTGTTTCGGCAATAGACGAGATTACAGACTGCACCCCCGTAAGATTCCCTTTTTTAGCAGCTTCTGCAGCTGTTTTTATCCTTGCTCCTCCATCTGAGAGCAGCGCTGCAAGAACCCTCTTTCCGCTCTCTGTTGATAAAAGCTTTATAATCTGTTCCATTTTTATATTGCCTTTTCCATTTACCGTGTCTGCAAGATTTTCGGCTAAAAACTCAAGTTCTTTGGACATAAACATAACCTCCGACGCAAAATTATCTCTGTATCAGTTTATTCTTAAATACATTGTCATGTGCATAAAAAAAGAAACATGACAAGCAAATGCAAGTCCTGTTTCTTTTCAATTAATTACATAACAATTTTTTATTTCTTCGGGAATATTTTTCTGTAAACACGAACAAGGATGCGTCGAGATTTTTTTAAAAGCTTTCTTATCGGAAACATTGCGACCACACAGACCGAATAAAGCCTATACCATGGGTTATCTACCGTATAATACTTATCCTTTCTGTAAAAAGCGGAAAGAACACCGATAATATTGGCATCTGTAATATCATATTCATAGCTTTCACAATTATCACCGCAGATAACATAAGAATCCGGAAGAACCTTTATAATGCGATGAAGCACACATTTTTCTCCACGCCTGTACAATGGAACGTCGTATTTTTTTAACCTTCCTTCAACAGGAAGAATTATTACAGTGTCACGTCGATTCCCCAAAAGCGGCTTCATACTCACCCCGGCAGTCGATAAAACAAGCTTCCCTTCCTCCGCGATTGCTTGCTCAATGCTTTTTATCTCACTCATGCCTCTAAAAGCCCCGCCTCGGTCATCTGAGATATCATTGAAGCCGTATCTGCTTTTGCTTTTTCCTCAGAAAGCTCATACTTTTCCGCAAGACGCGCGGCGATATCACTTTCAGATACCCCCTCGGATATCCATTCCCATATATCTGCCGCTGAATCGTTAAGCTTAACCATCCCGTGAAAATCATGGCTTGCCTTCCCGCTTGCTATAACAATCGCCTCATCAAGGACACGGCGAAGAACAAACCCTTCTTTTATTTTCATCATAATCCCTACTCTCTGTTTTTTATTATTGTATCACAAAACAGATGCGATTACAAGCAAAAGAAGGATTTATTATCAAATTTGAACAGATTTAAGTTCAAGTGAATCGAGCGTTACCGTTGTTTCTTTTTCGCCTTTGATAAGTTTTACCGTTATCGGCATATCGTAATCGGTGTTGAGCAGATATACTTTATCCCCCTCATACACCGACCAGCGGAGTCTGTCACTTCCGATAACACGGATATCAGCCTTTCTTGCGCTTGCCGTTACAAGCTCACGAACAATTGCGCGATAGAGCGGTAAAAGCGATGCTTTTCCCGGATAATCAAGCGCGGTTACAAGCGTTGCAACGCCGTCCCCTACTTTATTCTCAATCACAGCGGGAAGGAGCGCCTTATCAGGCACAAATGCATCCGTAAGCAAGGCGGTTTCAACGCCACCGCAAAGCTCAAACTCTGCCCAGTTTACATATCCCGCAGAATAAATCGGATCGCAGAACAAGTCGCGGCTTCCGGGGTATACTGCATTTTCATCAAGAGAAGTATACCGGAATTTGATACCGGCATTTGATGATATGCTTTTTTCGGTAAAGCTGCAACCGAAAAGCTTTTTGATTTTTTCTTCTGAAACGGGCGAAAACTCGCCGTTTCTTACAGTGGATGTGTTAAGATGCGCCGCACTCATAAGAAGACGTCCGCCGCGATTTACATACTCATACAGCTTATCCATATCCTCTTCCGTCATTGAATTCCAGCCAAGGAATATGAGGTAATCATATCTTAAAAGGTGTTCTGCATCAGCTTCTATCGGGACGATATCATACATACCATATGCAGGAGCAGCGGAGAAATCCGTATCACCGAAGTTTGCTATATCGTTCCACGTACGCTTTGTGCCGATTTCATCAAGAATCCTCCATGAGTGTTCAGCATCACTGTGTCCCCATTCTTCACGGTCAAACTGATTCCATATTGAGCTTCCGCCCCATCCGCCATATGCATCGTGACGTCCTGACACAAAGGCAACCTTTACCTTCGGACCGCCAACGGGACGCTTGTCGCTCTTTATATAATCCATCATATCGCACATAACCTTGCGGTATTCCCCGCAAAGTTCTGAGTCTGCCTTGAAATTATATCCGTACGCGCTTACAAGCTCGTCTCCACTTTCAAGGCAAAGTGCGTTTGTTCCGGCAAGATATGCATATTTATATGCAAGCTCCAGCCTTTTGCGCTTCAATATATCGTCGTGTCTCATTCCGCCGTACCATTCATGAGCAACATACGTTCCCCACATTTCGGAATCATAGGCACGCGCCACACCGCGAAGTGATGACACAAGCACATCAGGGCTTCCGCACATAAGCTCAAGCATCGGGATGGTAACACCCGCTTCGGCGTTGTATTTGTTAAGTCCCGTGGCTTCTACCGAAACTATTGCCGGAACACCGAGCTTTTTATCTATCTCTATATACTTTGAAACATCTGCAACGTAACCTTCGTGTGCCGCCTTCATATCGGGATATTCTGTAATTTGGGTTGTATCCGTACCGCGCGCCTCTCCGCGGTTAAAATATCCCGCAAGCTTGCAGGCAAAGGAGCTTCCCGTTTCACCTATCATATCACCAATATAATATTCACCGGCAATCTCACGCATCTTGTCCACGGTTTCCTTGTCAAAGTGACTTTCGCGGCCATCCGGTGCGTGCTGAATCGTATACAGAAAAATAAAATATATCTTATTTTCCGCCATATATTTTGCCCACTCGATAAAGTAATGCTGCGGAATAGGTATGCGGCGTCCCATATACCCGGGACGGATTGTAACGAAATTAAGCCCCGGTTTCACGCATCTTTCATAAATCTCATCAATGACCTTATCAGGATCAAAACCGTGTTCTCCTATGTGAACACCGTTTAATACAATATCTTTATTCATAAATACTCTCCCTTATTTCAAAGTAAACAGAGCGGAAATAATCCGCTCTGTTTATTGTAGCATTTTTAAAAACAACCCACAAGGTGCAAACTTGTATATTCGGGCAAATCTGTAAAACTATTTCACATAATCAAGTATGCGTTTTATAAGCACTGCAACCTCTTTATTCAGCATAACCAAGCGTTGTATAAAATGCAAGATTTGCCTGTGTATTATCAAGCCTTCCGTACTGAACAACGATATTTGTGTTTGATGCAAGTTTCATTGCATACTGCGTTTCAAACGGCACTTCAAAACCACACATATCTTCAATGTTGTTTGTGCGGAAGCAACGTACCCGCCCCGCTTTTACCGTCCACTTGATATCT
>SVLF01000092.1 GCA_015068085.1 Oscillospiraceae bacterium | reverse complement strand
TTGACAAACCTACATTTTTTCAATTTTTTCGAATAATGTTTCGGTAGCTGCCGGGAGTTGCCCCGGTAGCTTTTTTAAATACACGGCAGAAATACTGGAGAGAAGAAAAGCCGCTTTGCAGGGCGCATTCCTCAAGACTGAGAAACGGAGAGCGCATAAGCTCCTTCGCTTTTTTCAGTCTTACTGATATTATATACTGCGCGGGAGATACGTCAAACTGTGCCTTGAACAGCTTGCGGAAATACACCTCGCTTAAGTCTATGCTTTCGGCAAGCGAGGTTACGCTGAGAGAAAGGTCTTTGAAGTTCGTGTCAATATATTCCTTTGCCGCGTTTATCTTGCCTCGGGCACCGGGCGAGGTATATTCGCGATTCGCAGTTGTGCGTATAATGCCGTAGATGTCGTAAACGAGTGACATGCATTCCTGAAAAGACGATGCTGAGGTGGAATTATAGCATTTTAAAAGCTTTCGGAACATATTCTCTGCGTGCTCCGGATTTTTGGGAGAAAAAACCTTGTTCTGTCGCGGGGCGATGCCGTCAAAGATAAAATCAACATATATAATTGAATAGTCCGGATCCGTGACGGTAAGCTTATATCCCGTTTCGCGGCTGGCATACAGGATATCGCCTTTTTTGACGGTGATGATGCTCCCGTCGTCAAACGTATATGTGGCAGAGCCGGAAAGCGTGTAGCCGAAAACATCGCATTCTCTGTAGTTTACATGGCGGAAATGAAGTGATGCGAGGCTTTTTGTTTTTTGGACGGTTATAAAATTCTTTACATAAAACTCATTCTGCGTTATATCCGGTCTCATAAGATTTTCGTCACCTCGGTACAATTGTTACCATTATATTACCATTTTTTTAACCGCTGTGCAACGGAAAAATATAGCAGTTGTTTCGAAAAGTACAAAATAACCGCTTATGAAGATTTACAGGCGAAAACTCGGAATATATAATGAAAATACAGTGATATGCCCGTTCTGAGTACAGAGGGCGCGAATATAAAAATGTATAAAATTTGGGAGGAAATCAATTATGAAGAAATTCTTAGCAATTTTACTCGCAATCACGATGATTGCAACATTTATCCCAAGCGCGTTTGCAGACGGAGGGGAGGAGACATACGATGGCGTGAAGATGGTATATGATTTGATGAGCCTTGTAAATGGTGTTGATTATGGTGCCGGAACAAATATAAAAAGTACGTTGAATTATACTACAACAAGTGGTTTGTTCAGATACGTCCGTTCATCGGCAACTAATACTTCCCAGGCTATGAATGTTGTCGGTGATGAGGTGACAGCAAGCAATAAAATAACATTCGGCGGGAGTTCAGGTTACGGCTATGTAAGACTTTGGAACGCGCATTATGTTTGTTTTGAAGTTGTTGTTCCTGAAGATGGTACTTATACCTTAGCTACAGAATATTTGCAAGCAACACGTGGTGGCACGGTTAATATACATATCACTCCGGCGGATGAGTTTTATGCGTTAACAACGTTATCAACTGCGAAAGTACGAGATGATAAAGTTCTAGGTGAAGCAATCGGAAGCTATGACTGCAAAGGGAATGCAACGAACGAAAATTTCACAGCAACATCAAGGCAGAACCCTATATGCTTTGAAAAAACACTATCTGCAGGAAAATATATTGTTACCTATCAATCTGTTGGTGCAGAAGGTACCGTAGGTACATTCACTCTTTCCTCCGGCACAAATCCTGAGGTTATCACTAACGGTGGTAAGTTTATAGATTATGATGTCCAGACTGTTATGGCAGATAACAGTATTTATTATGTTTCTGTCTCGCAGGACGCCGTTGCAGAAGCAAAAAAAATGAACTATAATATGACCAATGGCTTTTTTGAGGTTTCTAATGCAAAAGGAACAATTACCGTTGGTGGAAGTGCTGCCACTACTTATCATTTCTTCAAGCTGGCAGAGAATGCGACAATTGAGTTTAAGGTGAATGTTCCGGAAGAAGACACATATTTTCTTAGAACAAATTATCAGGTGGCAGGTTCATCATACGGAACAACGGTCGCTGTGCTTGTGGATGGAGAGAAAAAGGGAGAATATAACTGCTCGAGTAGCAGCGTAACGAACAACTTTACCGGTGGAGATACAGGGACATGGATAAATAATGAAATCGTAACGGATGCGGGCGTTCTTTTATCGGCAGGTGAGCACACGATTGCGTTCACAGTTCCGTCAGACGGCACAAGTGCAGTAAAGTACGGTACGATTTGTTCCTTCGAACTTATCACAGGTAAGCTCGGCACGCTTACAACCGATATGGACGGTTTTGTCAAGATTGATAACACAACGCTTGCCGTTGATGAAGCAGCGAATATTCTCGGTGCGGTAGTTTGTTCTTCCGATGGTTCTGTCAAAGCACAGAGTGATGCAAATACAACATACGAAAGCTCTGATACATCCGTCGCAACCGTTTCCGGCGCAACAATCACCGCGGTCGGCGCAGGTACGGCAGATATCACAACAACAGTCGGAGATACTACAGCAAAGCGTACTATTACGGTTGTTAATAAGCCGGCAGGAGATACAGTTTCATTTGCAGCAGACAATGTAGGCAAACTCTATGTGAATAACGAAGAACAAGAATACACAGACCTTTCATTGCTTAGCCTTAACAGAGGCGATACGGTAATGATTGTTGCAGATACTTCTGATACAGGAAAGACTTTCCGCGGTTGGGTTCGAGGCAGCGCAGATTACGGACGTCTTGTTTCGAACAGCGCAGAATATGAATTTACAGCAATGACTCACACCTTCCTTACGGCAGTATATAGTGAGACGACAACGGCAGATGATGTTGAATACTATGGCTGGAATGAGCAGTATATTACAACTCTTCCGACAACGGAAGAAGCACCGACAGCTCCAACGCTTACCGGATATGAGTTTGCAGAGTGGGTGCTTGGACAGAGCGATGATAACATCGCGCGTAAAGTGGCGCAATATACGGCAGAAGCGACAACTTATATTGTTTCGGTTCCGGAAGGCGTTTCAAAGTCCGTCGAAGGCGGAAAGTATATCTATGACGCAAAGGTGACCTGCACAGCGAACGAGGCTGTTTACTGGTATCGCGATAATAAGCTTGTAGATTTCGGAACAACATACAGCTTCTATCTTTGGGATAACACAAGCATCACAACGTTAGCGAGCGGTAATAACGGTGCAAAGATAATGCTTGATAAGCCGAAGAAAGAGGCATATATGATTGAGTATGACAAGGGAACGGCAAGTGTTGTTGAGGTTGGAATCATTTTCGGTGACAGCAAGGATATCACGATAGATAACTGCAAAGAAAAAATGAATTCACAGAGAAGTGACTTCACTCACGGTCAGTTCAGTGCAACGGCGGATGAATATACAAACGCCCGCGGATACCTCATCTACAACGACAAAGGCACATATCGCGTGATTTACGCAGATTAATAAAACACAACGGAGCGGGACGCAAGGGATTTTTCCCGCGTCCCGTATCTTGACAAAAGCGGTACCACATATTTCACAAGGAGGAAGAATATGAAACGCTTTTTATCTTTCGTTCTGGCGTTGACGATGCTCATTTCTATCTTCCCTGCCGCATCGGCAGAGGGAGAGACAGAGCCGAATAACATTTCAATTACGTATGATATTGCAAAGTATCTTGCCGAATATGGCTTTGGCTGGGCGTCCCGCCCCGATTATTCGACGATTGATTATACCGTAACCAACGGCTTTTTCAGCATAGTTCACTGTTCTGAGAATAAGTTTATCGGTCAGGCATATAACGGCGTTGGGACAGCGGGGGCTGACCCGAAATATATAAGGCTGAAAAAGGATAACCATATAAGCTTTGAACTTCAGGTTCCCGCCGATGGCACATATACGTTAAAAGCGGATTACAGTACAAGTAAGCTTGGCGGAAAGACGGACGTTTACGTTACGGACAAGGAGAGCTTTGATGCACAGGCGGATTTTTCGGTTGCAAACCTCGGCAACATAGGAAAAAACAGCTATAACTGTGCAGGAAGCGATAACAGCTTTAATACCACATGGGTAGCTGCCGGCACTATTCTGGAAAACCTTCAGCTTTCGTCCGGCAAATATGTTGTAACAATACATTCTGCTCCTGCTGCAGAAGGTACGGTTCGCAGGCTTTACCTTGTTTCGGGCGACGGCAGCGGCGTTTCGCTTGGCAGCGTGCTTATAGATAGCTTTGAGAATGATAAGGTAAATCTTACTGCTTATAAGACCGACGGAAGCGTTCTTGACCTTGCAGAGGTAGACGTATCCTACAAAAGCGATGACGAAGCAGTTGCAACGGTTGATATACAGGGTAACATAACCAAACACAAGCCGGGAACTACCAACATTACGGCGACAGTCACGTATAACGGAGTAACGGTGAGCGATACAAAGGAGTTTTTTGTCTCCGACGGCGGACTTACGGTGAAGTATGATATTGCAAAGTATCTTTCCGAATATGGTTTTGGATGGGCAGCCCGTCCTGATTATTCAACGCTTGATTATACTGCAACCAAGGGATTTTTTGCGATAGTTCACAGCTCTGAGGATAAGTTTGTAAGCTCAGCACATAATGGTGTCGGTGTTGCGGGTGCAGCTCCGAAATATATAAGACTAAAAAAGGGAAATCATATAAGCTTTGAGCTTGAGGTTCCTGAAGAAGGTACATATACGCTGAAAGCGGATTATACGACAGGAAATATCGGCGGAAGCACGAGCGTTTATGTTACGGACAAGAAAACCTTTGATGCGCAAGTGTCTTTTGATGTAGATAACCTCGGCAACATCGGGAAAGACAGCTATAACTGCGCATCGGGGGACAGCGTGGGCTTTGGTAAGGAAGGACATTGGGTATACTCCGATACGATTGCGGAAAACCTTCAGCTTTCGGCAGGTAAATATGTTGTAACTATTCATGCTCCTGCTACTGCGGAAAGTACGGTTTTTGGTCTTTACCTCGTCAAGGGTGACGGCAAAGGCAAGGTGCTTACATCGCTTGTGTTTGACAACATAAATACGAGCACCGCAGTTACCGGATATATGTCTGACGGAAGTGTGGCAACGGAAGAAGAGCTTTCCGTTATTGAGAACATAAGATACGACAGCAGTAACAAAAGCGTTGCAACGATAGATGAAAATGGCGTTATTACCGACGTTGCGGGCGGACAGACCGTGATTACGGCAACAGCAAAGGTCGGCGATCGGGAAATCGTTGCAACAGGTACATACACCTCTATTGTTTCAGACCGCAGTATTGAAATTCTCTACGATATCGGCGGAGATATGCAGGAGGCAGGGCTTGTAAACAGCTCAAGCACAACCTTTATGCAACAGGTTACATATGATTTGTCCGGCGGGCTTTATAAATGGCTTTCAGGCTCTGCAAAGGGGCTTAATACCGGTGCGGCATATTTGCGCTCCAGAAAAGGAAACTTGCAGATAGGCAATACCTGTTATGTGGCATTTGAGGTATTTATTCCGGCTACCGGAATATATACAATGGAAATGATGCATGGCGCAAACGATGCCGGCATTGATGTTGATGTATATGTAAGCAAGGGCAGTCATTCAACAAACGCAGCCGATTACATAGGCTCTTACAGCTGTTATGACAAGAGCGTTGCATACAATCCGAACTATTTCAGCACTTTAGTGACAGAGCCAAGTAAGGTTGAGGGAATAAAGATATATGAACCGGGATATTACGTAATAACGTTCCGTCCGAACGGCATCGGCAGTGCAAGCGCGAAGTTTGGTTCCGTGGGAAGCTTCAGGCTTAAAAGCGGCGGGGGTTCACAAACAGACTTTATGCCGGCTGCAAGCGCATCCGTACTTCTCGGAGGTATAAAGGATGACGTTACAGGCGAATACCAATTTGTTATGGCATCGCTTGATGATAAGGAGATAATATACTCCGACCCCGGCAATTACCCTACAGTACAGCTTACCGTTGAAGTGAAAAATCTCGACGGCACGGTTGATGAGGATAAAACAGCGAATATAAAAGCAACATTCCGTCCTAATGACCGCGCGGTTGCCGGAATTGACAAAACCGGACTCGTCACGGGCTACAGCGAAGGGAAAACGGATATTTACATTGATGCAACGTGTGGAGAGCATACCTTCTCCGGCTCGCTTGAGGTAAGCGTTTTTGACGATACGGGTGTGGAAGATGCGTATATCGACGTACCTGAGATGATATACGAGCGTGAGAAGATAAAGGCAGAGCTTGTTGCCGTTATGAATAGCGGTGATGAGGTTCGCGTGCCGGCGGAAAACACTATCTTCTTCTCGGAGGATACATCAGTTTTGCGTGCAGATGAAGACGGTATGCTCACAGGCATCAAGGACGGAAAAACGCAGATACGTTTTTCTACCAAAGAAACCTTCCGCGGTTCCGATCTCGAAGTTTCGATGGATATTACCGTTTCGCTTCACGAAGGAAAGAAAGCACCGACGTGGTATACCACAGAAAAGCGCGAAAACGCACTTGAAAATATCAGCAAATACTCGTGGGCAAAGACCACGATGAAAACTGCGGTAAACACTGCAGACACATACCTTGCAAATTATGAAAAGTGGTATGAGTTAATTCAGGGTGAGGGCGTTCCGCGTTCACGTCTTGTTTCGCAGTATGGAGACGATTTCTCAAACATCTGCCGTTATTGCGGTGCCGATGTTGAGGGAGAATACGGACGAAACGGAAGTGACGGTTTTACGGTTGATCCGATAAGCCGCCCGTGGAAGATTCAGTGTCCGGCATGTAAGCGTCTTTTTCCGAGTAATGAGTTTGATAAATTCTATGAGCTTGGCGTTGACAAGCAGGGGTATTTCAGCTTGGAAGAGGCATACAGAAAGCACAAAGAGCTTTTTGCGGAGGAATACAAAAAATCCGGTTATGCAGAACAGGGCTACGGATATCTCAAAAACGTTCTTTATCCGGAAATCGGAGACAAAAATGAGGACGGAAGCTTAAAGACAACAAGCATAAACAACGGTCAGGGACTCCGCCCGGGTGAAACGGTCGAGGGCTGGGGTGTTGACGACAGCTACGGCTATCTTCCAAAGGATGAAAACGGCAATAATTATCAGATGTCAAGCGGAGGCACAGGCAAGGTTACGGAGCGTCATGCGTATGTTGCATACTACAACTACCGTGCATCCGTAAAGCCGATCACGGCGGCATATGCGCTTGCCGAGGCGTATCTTTATACAGGCGATGAAAAGTACGGACGTGCCGGTGCGATACTCCTTGACCGCATTGCGGATACATACGAAAGCTATGACTTCTCAATTCAGAATAAAACGGCTGACGGATATATCTTCTGGGGTGCAGACGGTGGCGGTAACCTTGGCAAATATGTCGGACATATAACGGATGCCGAGCCGCATGCACATAATCTTGCAAAAGCGTGCGACATCCTTTATCCGATGATAAAAGATTCAGGCGTTATAAACTTCCTCTCAGAAAAGGCAGGGGAGATGGAGCTTGAAAATGATAAGATAAGCTCCGAGAAGATATGGAACAACTGGGCAAACGGAATTCTTAAGGAAATTTACACTGCCGCAACGGAAATGAAGGTTCGGGGAAACTTCGCTCTCGGACAGACGGCGGTAACGATGGCTGCAATTGCACTTGACAATGAGCCGGAGACCACAGAGATGATAGAGTGGGTCCTCCGCACGGGTGATAACGGAACCGGCGGAAATGTTCTTACCAAAATTGTTGATCAGGTGGACCGCGACGGTCTCGGTAATGAAACCTCTGATAACTACAACGGAATGTGGATAAACTCAGTAAATGCCATTGCAGAGTATCTTACTGTATACAAAGGGCGCGAAAATCTCAATCTGTTCCAGCATCCGAAGTTCGCGCAGATGTATGCGCCGTTTAAGGACAGAGTTTCCTTAAACAACCAGACAGTAAATATTGGTGATAACAGCAACACCGCAGAGCTCAATATCAATGTTACACCCGCAACATTTGTAAACGGATTTAAGTATCTTAAGGATACTCCGTTTGGAAAAGACCTTGCACAGTATATCTATTTCCGCAACGGCTTCAGCGTAAAAGACCTTAAGTACAGCATACTGGACAAAAATCCGGAGCGCGTGCAGGATGAGATTCTTGCCTTTGGGGTTGAGGATAATCCTGCGCAGGACAGCGATATGCAGACAGGATATGGCTTTGCGATATTGCGTGACGGTGCAAAGTACAGTTCAGCAAGCTCTGCAACGGAAACGAACAGTCTACGTGATTTCTGGATCCACTTCGGCAAAACAGGAGGTCACGGACATACAGACCTTATGAACATAAGCGTCGGAGCATTCGGGCTTAACCTCACGCCGGATCTCGGATATCCGGCAGTGACCGGTACGGATCCCGAAAGATTGCAGTGGACAGGTCAAACGCTTTCGCATAACACGGTTATGGTAGGTGATGCATCGCAGGATGCAATAACCGAAACGCTTGGCAGACCGGTACATTTCGACGATGCGGGTGCAGTGAAGCTTATTGACGCAGACGGACCGCGTGCATACAAGGATACCGATATTTACCGGAGAACGCTTGTTATGGTAGAGGTTAATGACGATGTGGCTTACGGGGTTGACTTCTTCCGTGTCCGCGGCGGAAGCAAGCACACCTTCAGCTTCCACGGTCAGGCAGAGAATGCTTACGGAGTTGAAGGACTTGACGGAATGGAAAAACAGGCAGCAACCGATGCCGGAGAATACGAGCTTTCATTCTGGAACAATGCCGGAAAGTTCGTTACTGAAAAGGTTTATAAGGAAGCCGGAGAATATTATGGGTCATATGCATCTCCGTCACTTGAGGCCGGAGCAGATCCGACCTCACCGGATGCATGGAATTATGTAACAACGTATCAGCGCGGAGCAAGCTGGCTCGGGCGTGTTCGTCGGGATACTGAGCCTGAAAATAAGTTTGCGGTTGAGTTTGACATAAAGGACTATCGTAAAACGATTACCGACAGCAAAAATATAAAGCTTCGCATTACGCAGATGAATAACTTCACGCCGGACGACGTTGCAATTGCGGCAGGTCCGATTCCGACAAAGCCACAGAATGCAGCGCTTCCGAAAACATTTGACTATATGCTTGTAAAGCGCACGGCTGAAAACGGTGAGAAGCTTGACAGTATGTTCACATCGGTTATCGAGCCGTATAAGGGAGAGCGCTATATCAGCGATATTCAGACGGTAAACGTAGAAGGTACTGTTTCGGGCGACAATGTGGCGCGTGCAGTGAAGGTAACTCATACCTCAGGACGTGTTGATTACATAGTCTATGCAACGGATAACAGCGTTACTTACACTGTGGATAACGGTAAGTTTGATTTCCGCGGATTTGTCGGCGTTATCAGCTACAACGCGCAAGGTGATGTTATCGGCAGATACGTAAATGATGGAGATACGCTCAACGGTGCGCTTGAAATCAAAGAAAATGTGGCACAACCGGCAAGCTATACCGGAACTGTCGCAGGCTTTGATGACGTGCTTACTTACGGCGATTTTGAAAACTGGATTGACATAAGAATTGATCCGGTTGACGGAATGACAGCAGAGGATGTTTTAAAAGACATTACCGGACGATACATCTATATTAAGAACGATGGCAAGGAAAGCGGAGCGTACAAAATCCTTGGAACAGAGCAAAACGGGGATGGTACCGTACGCCTTGATATCGGTACGGTATCGGCAGTACGTTCATTCCGGGATTCTTACAATTTTGATGGAGGCTATGTATATAACATAGCTGAGGATCAGGCGTTTGTAATTCCTACTTCATACGTTGAGGATATGGCTCCGGAATTTGAACCGATTTCAGATATTACCACGTCTGCAGGAAGCAGTGTTTCTGTCAAGGTGACTGCAAATAGTAATGTTCCGGATGTCATAATAAGCTATAAGGCGAAAACTCTACCGCGCGGTGCAAGCTTCAACCCGGAAACGGCAACGGTAACATGGAAGCCGGACAGCAGCCAGGTTGGTGATAATCATGTTGCAATCACGGCGGTGGACAGCGACGGTAGAGAGGGCACAGTTCACTTTATGATAACGGTTTACGGCTCGACAACGGGCGGCTCATCATCAGATAAAAAGGACGAAACCAACAAAACAGAAACTCCGTCAAACGATAATACCAATACTCCCGCCGGTGGTGGCGGTGGCGGCGGAGGAGGCGGTGGCGGCGGTGCCGCACCGTCCGACAAGCCCGAAAACACGACGGATACCGATGAAGATAAAAACGAAGATGGCGAAAAAGCACCCGACGCGTCGGGTGAAACGGAGACACTCCGTTTCACAGACCTCGGTAACCACGCATGGGCAGAGAATGCAATAAACGCTTTGGCATCGGACGGAATCATCAAGGGAACATCGGAAACAACATTCTCGCCTGCAAGTAACATCACCCGCGCAGATTTTGCGCTGCTCTTGGTGCGCGCATTTAAGCTGACATCGGATAATGCGGAGAACTTTGCAGATGTTACAGCAAGCGATTACTTTGCAACCGAGCTTGCAATAGCGAGAAACACAGGAATTGTCGGAGGAATAGGTGATAACAAATATGCACCGAGAAACAACATCACCCGTCAGGATATGATGGTGATAGTGTACCGTGCGCTCGAAGCCTCCCTTGCCCTAAAGGGTAGTGAAGCGGAGCGGAATGTCGGCGCGGCAATGAATGATAGTCCGGTGGA